>NZ_BAABRO010000024.1 GCF_039545035.1 Novipirellula caenicola | reverse complement strand
GCCTGGGGCCGAGAGGGGTCGGATCGGATCTGTGAGTCAGCGACCTCTCCGCAGAGCGACTGCGAAAAGGTCATCACAGCGAATCGACGTGAAAACCAGTCGAAACACCACAACGATCATATACTAGAGGTCGGACGGGCCCTTAAGGCCTCGTCCGGGTGAGGGCCGACCGCGCAAGCTTCGTATGCCGCGGATCATAGGCAATAAACACCTGGATCTTTCGCCAAATCTCAGGACCCGCACAACACAAAAAAATCCCTCGCCGATTCGCTCGGCAAGGGATCGTTAAATGAACGGGGAAGCACCGAAGCAAAGAGGCTACTCGAGCGCCTCGGTCTCCTTGCCTCGAATGGTTCCAAGAGCGCCCCACAACCCGTAAGGACTCTTCGATCCTGGTGCGGTCCAGCCGCTGCCATTGGCAACCGGTGGTTGGGTCAAGTCTCCCGATTCGATCGAGTCGGTGACAAAGCGGATCGCACCGTCCGCCATCAACACATGAGCACCACCTTCGTGGTAGCTGGTCACCGAAGCCAAGCCGTCATTGGAATCGGTGGACCGTAGACACGAGGGTGAATTCGGGGGCAACACGGTCATGACGGCCGTTGAATGCCAATGGCCGTCTGCCCATCGACGCCCACGTTGCCAAATACCGCCTGTTGCGTACTGTGATGGTGAATCGGGATTGATATGAGCTCCTGTTTTGCACTTGTCAGGAGTGGGACGCCACCAGTCACTGCCATCCAGATGGAATACATAACTCCGCACACCTCGCTCGAAATCCATCACGCATAATTCGCCCATTGCAATCGTGTTGGAGGTGCCATCTTTGATATCACGGAACCGAGTGATTTTTTCTCGAGCAAACAATCCTCGGTGGCAGCCGGTCACACCCGTGTGATGATTGCGGTCGCCTGGTTCCGGTGAGCGACCGGCGCCTCGAATCGTATCTCCATAACAGTTCCCGTAATTCGTCTGTGCCGCACCATTGAGCACCGCAGGGTCGCTTGGACAGCGATAGCTCATGACCTGAGTCATCCATGGGATGTAGGTCGGCGAGTCGGTGCCAGGGGATGCCCCCATTGGCTCGAAGTTGGTCGTTCCTTGCACCGATGGATTGCTGAGCTGCTCCCAAAGCGCCTGCTGCTCAATGAAAGGTAAAATGCCGACGAGGTTTAGATTGACGCGGTAGCCATTAGGAGCCGATCCGTCCCAAGTGCTAGGAAACATCTGGTAAGCGGAATGGTAGTTGTGCATTCCTAGACCGATTTGCTTGAAGTTGTTGCTACAACTCATTCGCCGGGCTGCTTCTCGAGCCGCCTGAACTGCGGGTAGCAGCAATCCGACAAGAACGCCAATGATGGCGATTACAACTAAAAGTTCCACCAAGGTGAAACCCTTTCGCCATCGAGGCGCCGAACAATTTTCATGCATAAGACTAGCCCATAAGGTGTGAAGAAAAATAAACGAATCATCGCGGTGGAGCTGGATCCGCGTTCATCAACGCCTCCATCTTCTCGGGATCGTTGACATCGCTGCCAACATCAGGATCGACCTGGACCTCGCCCTCGAGAACTCTTGTTTCCGAGGATCCCCCGCAGCCGAGAGTGCAAGCCATCGGAACAAACAGAGTTAAAAACATCAAAAGCCGGTAACGCATAAAACCTTCCAAATTCGACATGAGAAATGAAAAATAGTGAGATCAGCCGATTGCAGCCTATATAGGCTGATTGTGGATCGCGTAGCTCCCGTAAGGGGCAAGTCTATAGCTCTCGTCTGTGGCTGTCAATTTTTTTAGAGTCTCGATGGGGAATTGCGAAATATTCATTTTGGCGAGGCTTCACCCCGCTGATCCCACTTGCAATGGTGCGTCCCATGCGGTAAGTAGCTCCAGCACCAAGTCTGGCAAAAGATGACGCTGACTGCATCGCCGATGTCAGGTGGTTGCAACGAACGGACCTAGTGGATACTCATGAACCATGGCTGGCGCTTGAGGTTGCTGCGGCTTGCGACTGAGCCGTCTGCTGTGCGTCTGGGCTCTTCCTGAATTCGTTCAGCAATCATGGATGGTCCTTCCGTCCGCGACTGCAGTCACCTCTTTGCCGACGATGAAGACAGTTGGTTTGGTGGCAAGCGAATGGACCGGAGGTTGGCGCAGTGACCGAGGGTGTATCGCCCGCTGGCCTATGTTTTCCCACCTCCGCTAGCCGGTGGCTCACGCCACCGTCAGAGTGTGTGTCGGCCTCCGGCCTGTAATCAATGATTCTAAATCAGCCGACTACGAACTTGGTGGAGAGGTGGTAGGAAAAGGGACGCTTCCAGTTGTTCGCTTCGCCCATGCAAGCCGGGCGGAAGCGAATCAAATTGCGGCGAACTCGCCCGGACGCAAATCGGCTTGGAAAGCCGAGCGACAATGGGTTAGCTCCAAAAGTCGCGGTCTAGGCTGCGGTAGCCGATCGCTTCGGCGAGGTGCGATTCGTCGATCGATTCGTCACCGGCAACGTCGGCGATCGTTCTTGCCACTCGCAGGATCTTGTCATGAGCTCGCGCCGATAATCCCATCTCCTCGACACTGTGCCGCAACATATGCTGGCACGGCCAATTCAATTTGCAGAATTGTCGTACTTGCCGGCTACTCATTTGTGCGTTGTACTGGATCGCACCGTTGCCGAACCGAGCCAGTTGGCCTTCGCGAGCTTTCACGACATCCGCTCGCATCTGGGCACTGGTGGATCCACCACGTGCGGGCGATGAAAGTTCATCGAACGGAACCGCGGGGACTTCGATATGAATGTCGATCCGATCCATCAGCGGACCTGAAATCTTTCCCATGTATTTTTCGATCTGAGTCGGCAAACAGTTGCACGTTCGACGGGGGTCGCTGCGGTAACCATAGGGACACGGGCGTCTGTAATATCCGACCTTAACGTCAATTTACCTGCTGGATGGCAAGAAAAATGCCATCCATGCGGTAACAGGGCAGCTAAGGCCGGACGAACGCTATAGCAACTCTGTATTCTTTAGGCGGTACAACGCATCACCTTGGGGGATGTTGTGAGTACCTGTTCAAGTTCAAGCATCGGTGTCTCGCTTTCTGCAAGACCATCCATTCTACTTTTGGACGAGGGCGAACTCTTTTGACAAGTCGTCAATTCTGCGGCACGAAGTAAAATCTCTTGAAGGGAAGCCGTATGGAGACGATGGTCGTGCTTCCTTGGAGCCAGTTACAACAGACGATCGACTGCCGATCCTAATATATGCAAAAATCATGGAGCTTTCAGTGAGTGACAACAAGAATGCAATTCCGTCCACCAAAACCGAGGAGGTGCCGTACTTGAATAGGTACTCGGTACTTATCGGAGTTGCAGCAATAATATTTGGAGCCTTCATAGGTCCTTATTTTCAATCTCTACTTGGCCAGTCAGACCCGGCAATAACTGCTGTTGCGAAGGTAAATGAATTTGCTGTTCCTGATCAGCAGCCAGTATACGTTCCACCCATTCGTTTACTTCATTCTTATCCTGAAACTAGTGGGCTAGATCTTAAAGAGGAGCATAGTTAGCTTGAGAAATTGTCGACGACCTTAAGTAAGTACCGATGCTACACAACCGTTTCCATGCGAAATTCAGGAGAGCTCCCTGCGGCGAATGTACGTCTTCAAGTTGGCCGGGACGGCTTAGCTGAGATCGAATGGGACGACGGAAAGAAGGAAACGATACTCTTCCAAACAGAGATCCAGCTTGGGGCGATGCCGATAGAAAAATCTGTCAGACTGTCGATATGGACGACTGAAAGTTTCGGAGAGAATGATTCATTTCTTGTTATTCATGACACAGGTAAGGAAACGCTTTATTTAGCGAGTGGCGAAATAGAGAGTGCCACTCGCCAGTTTCTATCAGTTCTAACAGCCGCTATGTCTATTATCAGCTCAATACTTTTTGCATTTGCATTGACTATGTTGTACACGACGGGGCGTGCTCGGAATCGGTTTATCGCAGCCCAGAACATACAGCTTTCTAAGGAGGTGTCCAGAAGCCCCGAAGCTGATTAGAAAATCACTAGAGCAATACTGCCAATCCTCCAGCTTGGAAGATTTTCTCATAGGTGATGTAAGCTCGAAGAAATCCTTTTTCTTTTACCTGCTTATTCAGCGTTCATTTTGAATGACCTAGCGAGCCAATCATTTAAGTAACCAAGCTGGGGCACAAAACTGTCGTGTATTGGACACGACGAGTGCAGCAAGAATATGCAGAGAGGGGTGACACGCACACCCAGTCTTTTGGGATTCATGTCTAACCGTGTATAAAGTGAGCTGTACGCGGTTAAACAGCCTCAGGCTTTCCAATGGAAAAATGACATGGCAGAGTTAGATAGGATTCAAAAGCGGTTCAACGAACTCGCGAGCTTTGCGATTGAAATCGCTGGCACATCCCGCCCTGATTCTGATGGCATCGGCGAAATAGTTGACAACGAACAGCTTGTTGAATGGAGAACCTCTGTAAAGTCTCTGCTTAATAGAGTATTTGGTGCCGAGAGTCCAACGTTGAGTTCATTTAGAGATGCTGCAAAGGGAGGTCTTTACGCCGATTCCAAATCTACGTTTGATCACCTGCACGCAGTGTTCAAATCAGCAAAAAGTGATTTCGACGGTGGATACCTCTTCGAGGTTCGCAACCTGGTTCATGCCGAAGTTTTTTCCGATGAGCTTGAGCAGGCCGAACACTTTTTAAACCAGGGGTACAAGGTGCCAGCTGCCGTCATTGCTGGAACTGTTCTTGAGACCACACTTCGGGAAATGTGCGAGCAACACCCCGATCTTGAGGTAGCCAAAACGGATAGGATGATAGCTGACCTAGCTAAGAAAGGCGTTTTCAACAAGATGTATGCCGATCAGCTTCGAGCTTGGATGAAAACCAGAAACTCAGCCGCACACGGAAAACCCGACGAGTTCCACGATAATGATGTCACACGAATGATCGACGGCATCCGCGACTTTGTGGCCAACCAAATGAGCTAAGGAGAGCACCATGACCATGACCAAGGCCAAGCTATTCACATCATCCCTGCCTTTCCTGCCACCTGCCGTTGGTGGTGCCTTTGGACAACGCCCAATCCTTTTCCTCTAACAAGCTCACTCACTGCTCAGTTCATGCTGGCTAGTCCTGGTTGGTCGCTGCGAGGGCAATCAGGTTCCGGGCCAAGTCGTAGTCCCCACCAACAAGGGCCAAGAACTCTTGTGCTTTCTTGCGAAGGTCACTCATTCTATTGAGATTCATATCTAGCCGCATAAAAAGTTGGTTGTACGTGGTTAAAAACAGGTTCGATATTTTGGTCAAGAACTCAGCGACAGGGAAATAGAGATGAAGGCGGTGGAGCGAGTGCAAAAGCGGTTCGATGAGCTGGCGGAAATGGCTGATCGGATCGAAACAAGCATGGCAATACATAAAACAACGGTCCCATACGAAGAAGGGTGGCGAGGACCTGGCGGCAGAACCACGAAAGACATTGTTGAATATAGGATTGACTCCTCTATGTTCTTGGAGTGGCAGGCATCGGTCTTGTCGCTACTTGGTCGCTTGTACCCTCCAGAGCACACAACCATTCGAAGATTTGACGAGATCTGCAGAACAAGAGGCACGCCTCACTCTGCATTCAAAGGAGCCAGAGCGTACTTTCAATCGGCAAAAAGTGATTTTGAAGGTGGGTACTTGTTTGATGTACGCAACCTAGTTCACGCTGAAGTCTTTTCTGATGAACTTGACCTGGGGGCCCATTACCTTAAGAACAACGGGAAGACGGCAGCAGCGGTTGTTGCCGGCGTCGTACTGGAAACCGCTCTTCGCAAGCTGGTTACCGACAACGCACTTTCCGGATCTATGCTCAATGGAATGAACCAAAGTCTTCGTGATGCCAATGTCTATTCGCAAATCGTCTGGCGTCAAATTCAGGCATGGGCGGATATCCGCAATGCTGCAGCACACGGAAGTCCTGACGACTTCGAAGATAAGGATGTCACACGAATGATTGACGGAATTCGTGACTTCGTGGCCAACCATATTAGCTGAGGAAAGCACCATGAGACAATTCGTTGCTTGCGTAAGGGACGTTCACAATGTCAATTGATCCATCCAAGATTAAAGTCTTCATGGGGCTAGGTGAACCAGATGAAATCCTAGAGGACTTCAAACAAATTGGATCATCCTAACTAGAAGTTGATTGGGAAGTAGGAAATTTCAGGGGGGGGACTAAAACGCACGATATGCGTTATCCCATGTCTGGCGGACTACGGAATAGCTGGTTTGGATTGCCAGAGTTAGTTCGTAAACTCGACGAATACTTAGCTTCACAATAACGAGACTCGGTAGCGAATGGCCAAGAATCACGACTGGCTTGGCGTAGCAGCAGAGACTAGAAATAGGTGCCAGAGTCGTGGGTTTTCCCTTCATTCAGTGGCGATTGATAATTCATGCGTCCGAACTTGTCTCGGCGAGGTGACAACGGAAGCCACAGAGTCTTTGGTTGCAAAACACTGCTCCGCCTGGGCCTGTCCCGGCGGTCACGACTTTCCGCTTCGTGATTTCCGCCCGGGGCAAGCCCGTAGCAGTCACTTACCTTACTTCACCTCCTCGAGACTTGCACGGTGACAGCAGCCTAGATGCAGAACGCAAATCGGCTTGGAAAGCCGAGCGACAATGGGTTAGCTCCAAAAATCGCGGTCTAGGCTGCGGTAGCCGATCGCTTCGGCGAGGTGCGATTCGTCGATCGATTCGTCACCCGCGACGTCGGCGATCGTTCTTGCCACTCGCAGGATCTTGTCATGAGCTCGCGCCGATAATCCCATCTCCTCGACACTGTGCCGCAACATATGCTGGCACGGCCGGTTCAATTTGCAGAATTGTCGTACTTGCCGGCTACTCATTTGTGCGTTGTACTGAATCGCACCGTTGCCGAACCGAGCCAGTTGGCCTTCGCGAGCTTTCACGACATCCGCTCGCATCTGGGCACTGGTGGATCCACCTCCGGCGGGCGAGGAAAGCTCATCAAACGGTACCGTGGGCACTTCGATGTGAATGTCGATCCGATCCATCAGCGGACCCGAAATCTTTCCCATGTACTTTTCGATCTGAGTCGGCAAACAGTTGCACGTTCGACGGGGGTCGCTGCGGTAACCACAAGGACATGGGTTGGCTGCGGCGATCAACATAAAGTTCGCCGGGAACGTGGTGCTGCGGAGCGCACGCGAGATCGTGACGACGCCGTCTTCGAGCGGTTGCCGCATCACCTCGAGTGTTTTTCGATTGAACTCGGGAAGTTCGTCAAGGAACAAAATGCCGTTGTGAGCCTTGCTGATTTCGCCAGGCGATGGAGGGCTTCCACCGCCGACCAATCCGGCATCGCTAATCGTATGATGCGGGCTGCGAAACGGACGACACGCCAACAGCGGTTGCCCAGCGGGCAGTTGCCCGAGCGCACTGTAGATACGCGTCGTTGCAATCGATTCGGGCGCCGTCAGCGGCGGCAGGATCGTTGGCATCCGTTTGGCCAGCATCGTTTTACCGCTACCCGGCGGGCCGACCATGATGAGATTGTGGTTACCAGCGGCGGCCAGTGTCATGGCTCGCTTGGCCGATTCCTGACCTCGGACGTCCCCAAAGTCGACTTCGTAGGTACTGAACTCTTCGAACAATTGATTGACGCAGCTTGGCATTGGATCGATCTCGATCTCGCCCGCAAAAAAGGCCACCGCTTGAGACAAACTGCACACCGGGATGACTTCGATGCCATCGACGACCGCCGCCTCGTGAGCGTTTTCGGCCGGTACCACCAAGCCTTTTAGCTTGGTGTTTTTGGAGGCTTCGATTGCGATCGAAAGGGCACCACGGATCGGCCGCGTCAGCCCTTCGAGCGCGAGTTCACCGACGACGGCGTAATCTTCGAGCCGATCGAGCACCAGTTGGCCGCTGCCAGCAAGCACGCCCAAAGCAACGGGCAGATCGAACGAGGCCGCTTGTTTCGGCAGGTCACCTGGGGCCAAATTGATCACGACTCGGTCTTGAGGCCGAACGAAGCCGCTGTTGACGATCGCGCGTTCGACGCGGTGGGTGCTCTCTTTGACCGCCGCGTCGGGCAATCCGACCAAGATCGTCTTGGGCATCGCGGCGGGCGAGATGTCGACTTCGACATCGACCGGCATCGCCTCGATCCCCAACAACGTGAACGTTTTTAGCCGCGCGAGCATGAGAGCCTCGGTATTCGCGAAAGAGAAGTGCGGTGGATCGAAATCCAAATGCACTGCCGAAGCAGCGACGATCCCCCGCTTTATCATACCGAATCTCACTTGCCACGCACAAAAAGCGTCTTTTTCAGCAAAGGCGAGTTTCAACCTCTCGCGTCCATACGCCGAAAATCTCCGCGACTTTCGCTACGAAGGGGGGCGGAATTCCTTGCGGTTTGTCTAAGACAGCGTCCAAGGCAATCAATCGTTGCGATTGGATTCGTCGTGCAAGACTTGATCGATCACGATACAGGCACACAGCACCGCGACTTCGTCTTCGCCGTCGACGATCTCGACCCCATAGCTGTCGGTCCACGACCAAAGTTTCTTGCTGACCGTTGCGACAGTCCGGCCGCTTCGCTCGAACGTGAATTCATGGGACCAAAACGATCCGTTGATCGTGTAGTCGTTAGGACCAGGGACGTCGAGCGTGAACTGCTTCTTGAACCAAGTCCACTCCTTTTTGACTTCGGCAAAGACACGGCCATCGATCAGGATTTGATAAGTCGGTTTCCATGACAGCAGTTTCTGGCTGATGAATGCCAGTTCGTTTCCGCGGATGTCTTGGAACGAGAGTTTGTCGCCCCATGAAAACGCCTTGCCATCAACGTAATACCGCGAGTCGCCTGTGGCATCGGTGATGGAAAAGTCGTCGCCCCAAGCCCAAAACTTTTCTTTGATGCGAAAGATCATTGATGCTCCGAAAAAGGTTTGCGTGTAATTGGTTGATGTGTGCGTCTAAGGGGCAGCGGATCATTGCTAGGCGAGAAAGTCAATTGTTTCGGGCGCAGCTTTTCTCCTGCTTTTGCTAACGACCCTCGGTATCCAAGTCGGTTTGCTGCTGCCGAATGCCTTTGGGCAAGTTCCCGAGGATTATCGGGGCGAAGCGAATAGGACGGTCTTTGGGATTAGCGACAACGTGGCGGCATTTTGGTAATTTAAGGATGGGCTTTTTGTCGAGCTCCGCATGCGAGTATGAATCTAGTCATTTTGCCCGGCGAGCAGCGAACGTTATGAACAGTGCGAACAGTGCTTCGGATCCGCAATCTCAGCGAGACTTGGGCGTCACGATTGACACTTGTGGCTTGACCGACATCGGCAAAACACGCGACGTCAACCAAGACCAATTTTTGGTGGGATCTCGCCGCTTGAGTATTTGTTCCACATCGACGAGTTTGCCTCATCATCAACCGTTGACGTTTTTCGGGGATGCCGAGAGCGAAGTGTTGATCGTTGCGGACGGCATGGGAGGCCACGCCGCCGGCGAACGAGCAAGCCAGTTGGCGGTCAAGTTTCTTGCTCAGCGGTTAGCGGATCCGACTCGCCCGGCATTCGATTCCGCCACCTGGGATGGGATCGAGCAAGCCCAGTGGATGCAGTCGCTGCTCCGTGACACGCATTTGCGAATCTTGAGTCAAGCCCAGCAAAACCCAGAGCAATTTGGGATGGGGACCACATTGACGATGGCCGAAATCGTTTGGCCTTATCTGTCGGTGTTGCATGCGGGCGATAGCCGTTGCTACTTGGTGCGTGACGGCAACACTCAGCGATTGACCACAGACCATACGTTGGCGCGGCGGATGGTCGACGCTGGTGACTTGAAGCCAGAGGAAGAGCCTGAGAGTCGTTGGAGCAATGTGCTGTGGAACGTTTTAGGAGGACAGCTCGAAGGCGACTTGGTCGCGCAGGTCGAACGAGTCGAGTTGATGTTGGGCGATACGGTAGTGTTGTGTAGTGACGGACTGCACCGTTACGTCAACGATGACTCACTTGCGTTGATGGTCAGCGAAGGAGAGGATGCACAATCGATCTGTCAAGAATTGATCCGCGTTGCAAACGAAGGTGGCGGTGAAGACAATATCACGGTAATCGTCTCGCGGATGTTGCCTCGTCAACGCCGCAGTACCGGTGCGACAACGTTGGTGGATGAAACGATGAGCGAAGATACGTTCGGTTCGATTGAAATTGACGACGGAACCTTGTCAACGCTTAGCCAATTCGATACGACCGTGGACGAGTCGGCCGAAGGCGAGCGTTGACAACGGGAACGCGGCGATGGTCAATCGAACAGCGTCGCCTGAGTCGTCTTGGGGCCGTCTGGTTTAGGGGGGACGGGTTCAATGCACTCGGGGCCGTCATTGCCAACGTGGTTGACTCGCCGCGACACGGCAGTGATCTCGAAAAAGTCATCGGGGGTAGCCGTGAGGTGTTTTTTCAGCGACGAGGTGTCGTGAAAATCGGGGTCAAGCCAAGCCTCAAAATCCTCGCGGTCGAGAATCACCGGCATCCGGTCATGAACTTTGCCGGTCACCGCATTGGCCGCGGTCGTGATCACGGTGAACGATGCGATCGGCGATGCGTCATCGGACGCTTTCGTGTTCAGTTCCCAAAGTCCGGCCATTGCAAACGGAGCGTGATCGGGTTGATGTAAATAGTAAGGCTGCTTTGCCGATCCCACCTTTTGCCATTCAAAATAACCGTCGGCGGGGATCAGGCATCGTTGATTTTGAAACGCTGATTGAAACGATCGTTTCTCGTCAATCGTTTCGCTGCGAGCATTGATCATCCGAGCACCGATGGCGACATCGTCGGCCCAGCTAGGTATAAATCCCCACCGCATCGCCGCAAATTCGGGCGAGTTGCCGGCAAGCTGACGGATCACCGCGATAGATTGAGTCGGCGCGATGTTGAAGCGAGGTCGATTCAGTACGGACTCGACCGCCGCCGAAAACACATCGGGATCATCTTGGGGGAGGAACAATTGGCGAAGATCGGCCATTGAGGTTCGCAGCGTAAATCGACCGCACATAGATTCGTTTCCATCGGACAAGAATCGAGTTTCCGAAAAGGGGGCTGAGCTTTTTAAGGGCGAGTCGTTTTGGTTGAGTGGTTTTGCCTCGCCGGAGAGGGGCAGACCCCATTTCGGATACTCAAGATGAGAGTTCGCGTGGGTTCGCGAGCCTTTTGAATCAATTATGGTGCATGATCACCGAGCGGAAATGGGGGAAATGGTCGGAACCGTCGGCGAGGGAGCATTAATTGCTATCGAAACCTCGTTTTCCCGGTGTTTGGGTAGCGGTGCGGCGCGAGGCCGCCTGGTTACAGCGAGTAAAACCTTCGATTTTGACCGGGCGGCTCGCGCCGCTCCGCTATAAAAATCACCCGTCGGCTGCTAATGCGGGTGAGGGCCACGACTTCGTTGGCGAAGGACTCTACGACACTTGGCCAAGTCGGGTTAAGCTGTGTGCACAACAATGGTTCCCTGGTTTCTCCCTTTGTTTATGACCGACGTGCTTTGAACTTTCCGCTTTTGTTTCGCGTGCTTGGCACGATCTGTTTGCTGATTGGGGGCTCGATGAGCTTCTGTTTGCCATTTGCATTTCCTGCATTTGCGAAGCGAACCCATTTACCGGCGGCCGAAGCGTTCGAAATCGATGGCGCCAAAGGGTTATTGTTGGGAACCGCGGTCAGCATGATTGTCGGTGGAGGGCTGCTGGTGATCGGTCGACGGCATCGCGGCGGACCGCTGTATCAAAAAGAAGCGATGGCGATCGTCGGGCTTAGTTGGGTGTTGGCCACCATGCTCGGGGCGTTGCCCTACTATTTAAGTGGAACCGAGATCGCGCCGGATCGTCCGATCACGTTCATCGAAGCGATGTTCGAATCGCAGTCGGGCTTTAGCACTACCGGGGCGACGGTGATCACCGATTTGGAATCGCCTGCCAGCGTACCGCATTGTATTTTGTTCTGGCGATCTTGGACCCACTTTCTCGGCGGGCTCGGGATTGTCGTTTTGTTTGTCGCGATTCTGGGTCAAGGGTCGGCGGGCAAGGCGATGATGCGGGCCGAGATGCCGGGGCCGACCAAGGAGGGCAGTATGCCGCGGATGCAGCACACCGCGCTGGTGTTCGCGGCGATCTACATCGCGCTGAATGCGATTCTAACGGTGATCTACGCGTTGGAGGGAATGTCGGTATTTGATTCATTGTGTCATGCGTTTGGCACGATGGCGACTGGCGGCTTCAGTACCTATAACCGCAGTCTTGGACGTTTTGAAAGTGCCGCGATCGAGTACACGACGATCGTGTTCATGGTGTTGGCAGGAACCAATTTTACGCTGCTGTATTTGTCGATTTTTGATGGTCCGCGGCGTTTGCTTCGCGATATCGAATTTCGTACCTTCGTCGGCATTATCGCGAGCGTTGCTCTTGCGATCGTGTTCTTTGGAATGCGTGCCGGCGACGTCGGTTTTGGGACCTACAGTGAATCGGTTCGCAACGGATTGTTTCAAGTCGTGTCGATCATCACGACGACCGGTTACGGGACGGCCGATTTTGATCAGTGGAACAATTTTGGGCGAGGCATCTTGTTGTTACTGATGTTTGTCGGTGGATGTGCCGGCAGCACCGGAGGCGGGATGAAGGTGATCCGTCACGTGTTGTTCTACAAGATTCTGCGGTTGGAGATCGAACGGGCCCATCGTCCTCGCGTGGTTCGCCCGATTCGCGTCGGTGGAACTCCGGTCGATGATCCTCATTTGGCACACGGAATCGTGGTCTACTTTTCCATGATCTTGGCGATCTTTGTTTTTGCGTGGTTGTTTTTGATCACCTTCGAACCGCGAGGGACCTGGGGGGCCGTGACGGCCGCCGATGTGGCCGAGACCGAGGCGGAAGCGATCGAAAACGGCGAACCGCCGCTTTCTAAAAGTAAGGTCGCATCGCTTGTGAACGAAGGAACGTTGGACGAGAAATTGCTCGATTCGGCCAGTGCGGTAGCGGCAACACTCAACAACATCGGGCCTGGGTTAGGGGTGGTCGGAGCCACACAGAATTATGCCGGGTTTAGTCAGCAGGCAAAGTTTTTGTTTGTCTGGTTGATGATGCTCGGGCGGGTCGAGGTTTTCAGTGTGTTGGTCCTGATCTTTCCGAGTTTTTGGCGCCGCATTTGACATCGAAATGAGCCTCGTAAGGATCGTCTGTTAGAATGAAAAGACGAATGTTTTACGACATCATTGCTCAGGGAACGCCCAATGCGTGGTTTGCCAACTTTCATCACAATTTGCCTTGCCGCCCTGCTGTTTTCGCCGGGGTTGGTGAGCGGCCAAGATGCCGCCAAAGGCGAGCCGAATCCTCCGGTTTCGCCGCGAAAAGCAGTGATCATTCCGCTGCACGAAATGATTCATCCGCTCAGCGCCGCACTTTTAGAACGAAAATTTCGTGACGCGGTCGAATCGGGCGTCGATGTGGTGATCTTTGACATCCACAGTCCTGGTGGATTTACCCAGGTCACCTTCGAATTGATGGACATGGTGCTCGATGCGAGCGATGTTGAAACGGTCGCGTTCATCGAAAAGGATGCGATCAGTGGCGCGGCGTTGTTTGCGCTTTCCTGCGACAAAATCATCATGCTGCCCGGGGCTCGTATCGGCGACGCTGGCGAAATCGTGATGGGCGCCGATGGAGCATACCGTTACACCGAAGCCAAAAGCCGTAGTGTGTTGGCGCAAAAAGTGCGTGATACCGCCGAAGCGACAGGACGGCCAATCGCGTTGGCCGAAAAAATGACCGACAAAGACATGGTCGTGTTCAAAGCTACCCACAAAGAAGACGGGGCGGTTCGCTATTTTTCGGACAAGGAATGGGTTGCACTGGAGAATCAAGACGCCTGGGAAAAGGGGCCACCGATTCGCGAAGCCGGCAAGGAGATGTTCTTTACCGCCAATGGACGCCGTGCCGCTGAACTTGGGCTGATCGATCAAACGGTTGCTAGTCGTAGCGAGTTGGCTTCGACGCTAAACCTGCAGGAACCGATTCCAACGCTCGAGCGAACTTGGGTCGATACGCTGGTGTTGATTCTAAATTCAGGCTTTGTGACGTTCCTGTTGATCGTGATCGGGTTGACCGCCCTGGTGATCGAACTGAGTGCTCCGGGATTGGGGATTGGCGGATTGACGTCGGTGCTCTGTTTTGGATTGTTCTTTTGGAGTCGATTTTTGGGGGGCACCGCTGGTTGGCTCGAGGTGACTCTGTTTGTTATCGGCTTGCTGTTTATCGCCGCCGAAGTGTTTGTGATTCCCGGTTTCGGTGTCGCAGGAATCAGCGGGATTGTGTTGTCGCTCGGATCGCTGGTGATGGCATCGCGGCGTTTCCTGATGCCTCACAGCAGCGAAGAACTGGCGGCACTTGGCATGGACGTGTTGACGGTGGTCGGCGCCTTTGTCGCTTTTCTAATCGCGCTTTTGGTACTCGCCCAATACATGAGCGAGATTCCGGGGCTGAGCCGGTTGACGCTAAAACCAACGGTTGCACTCGAAGGAGGCGGAGTCGCCAGCGGGATGGCGGCCACCTCGTTGCCCGGTTGGCAACGGGTGGAAGTGGGCAGCGTCGGCGAAGCGGTCTCGGCGCTGCGGCCCGGCGGGCGGATCATGGTCGATGACTTCACCGTGGATGTTGTCACCGAAGGCGACTTTGTTGATCCTGGCACCCAAGTGCGTGTGGTCGGCAAACAAGGAGCCAAGGTGATCGTGCGTCCGGTTGCCTAAGTCGTGGACCTCGCTTGTGCTGTTTGAAGTTGCGTGTTTGTGTTTAGGGGCAAAGCCCCGGCCGTTTATTCGGATCTACTGACGTCGGCTGGCAAATGGCCGGGCCTGTGGCGCGAAGAACGTCTAATCACGCAACTTCAGAAAACGTAAACGAGGGAATCTCGATTTTGATTCGGTCCCTCGCCGACGCTTCGGGTTATGATTTGTCGCAGAACACGGCCTGAGGAGCAGATCAGTCAAACCGGTTCAGCTCTTCGACCTGCTCGTTCAGCGTGCAGACATCGTAGGCATAGCCAATCCCAAATAGCCCGCCGGACACTAGGTAAATGATGCCTGTGCCGATCTTGCCCATGTAAAATCGATGGACGCCGAATAGACCTAAGAACGTCAGAAGCACCCAAGTCACGGTGTAATCGATTCGGCCATTGGGGTATCTTTGGTTTGCCTCGTCTGCCATCGCAGGAATAAAAAAGGCGTCGACGATCCAGCCAACCAGCAGGAGCCCGCCGGTGAAAAACCACAAAATCCCGGTCAGCGGTTTACCGAAGTAGAAACGGTGGGCGCCGACGAATCCGAGGATCCAAAACAAATATCCGACCAACACCGGGTGCGTGACCTCGGCTTGATTACGAAGCGGGTTAGGATTGGCGTTGTGGGCCGTCATCGGTGCCGGTTCCATGTCGTTTCAGTGGGGTTTGATAGGATTCGTGGTGTTAGGAAGGCTGCGCTGTAGGCAGCATCATTATTCGTTCGCGGAATCCAAATCTTTGCAAATGACGGTCCAAATGGCGGTTTTATCGAGATGGCTGCGAGTCCGATCGCACAAAGGGACGCGGATTTTCCGATCGGGGGTGCACGATGCAGTACGCTGAACTGCACTGCAAAAGCAATTTTTCGTTCTTGAAGGGAGCCTCTCATCCAGACGAATTGGTCGAGCAAGCAAGTGAATTGGGGTACGCAGGAATCGCGATCACCGACGAATCGTCGCTGGCGGGGATCGTTCGTGGGCATACACCCGCCAAAGAGGTCGGAATCCAGTACATCGTGGGCAGCGAACTGCATCCGATCGATGCCCCCCCGATGGTCGTTTGGCCGACCGATCGTGCGGCGTATGGCCGATTGTGTCGGCTGATTTCACTGGGCCGGATGCGATGTGAAAAAGGGCAATGCGAACTCGCCTGGGACGACATCGCGGCGGCCAGCGAAGGGATGATTGCGGCGGTGATCCCGACGGACGCCTGCACCGGGAAATTTTTGCGAACGTCGTTCCGCGAGGTCTTTGCCAATCGCCGCTACATGTTCCTCGAATTGCATCGCGGCGTGGATGATCGTGCCAAGGCAGAACGGTTACGCGAATTCGCACTAAAAAACGATGTGCCATTGGTGGCCGCCGGCGATGTTCATTATCACACCGCCCCGCGGATGTTGTTGCATGATTGCGTGACGGCAATCCGCCATGGGACCACAATCGATCATGTGCATCGCGAGCGATTCGCGAACAGCCAACATGGTATGCGTTCGCTCGCAGAGATCGCCGATCTGTATCGTGACGCTCCCGACGCGATTGCGCGGACGATCGAGATCGCCCAGCAGTGCACGTTTTCACTCGACGAACTTCGCTACGAGTATCCGGTCGAACTCGCGCCGGGCGACATGAAGCCGATCGACCATCTGCGTCGGTTGACGTGGGAGGGGGCGAAACAGCGATGGCCTGGTGGCGTTCCCAAACAAGTGATCGAGTTGATTCGGCATGAGATGGAATTGATTCGCGAACTGCAATACGAAGCCTATTTTTTGACCGTGTGGGACATGGTCCGTTTTGCTCGCGAGCGAAATATTTTGTGTCAGGGGCGTGGTTCGGCAGCCAATTCAACCGTTTGTTACTGCTTGGGCATCACCAACGTGGACCCCAGTCAAACGGATTTGTTGTTCGAACGATTCATTAGCCGCGAACGAAACGAGGCTCCGGATATCGATGTCGATTTCGAGCATCAACGTCGCGAAGAGGTGTTGCAGTACCTGTATGACAAATATGGTCGCCATCGTGCTGGTTTGACCGCCACGGTCACCTCGTATCGCACCCGTAGTGCGATTCGCGAAGTGGGCAAGGCACTTGGGATGTCGCCTGACGTGATTGATTCGTTAGCCAAGTTCGCCAGCGGACGTGACGGCGCGACCGACTTTGCCGAGCGGTGCCGCAGCGGCGGGCTGGATCCTGATACCGAGATGGGCAAGCGATTTGTTTACCTTGTTCAATCGCTTGTCGGTTTCCCGCGGCATTTGTCGCAGCACGTTGGTGGGATGGTGATCACGCAAGGCGATCTGTGCGAACTGTGCCCGATCGAAAATGCGGCAATGGAAGGCCGCACGGTGATCCAGTGGAACAAGGATGATTTGGATGACTTGGGAATCTTGAAAGTCGATGTGCTCGCATTGGGAATGTTGTCGGCGATCCGCCGCGCATTCGAATTGGTGTCCGAGCATCACGGACGTGAGTTGTCGCTTTCCAATATTCCTGCCGATGACAAACCGACCTACGACATGATTTGTGCCGCCGATACGGTGGGCGTTTTTCAGATCGAAAGTCGAGCACAGATGAGCATGTTGCCACGGCTGAAACCGCGGTGTTATTACGATTTGGTGGTCGAAGTGGCGATCGTGCGGCCGGGGCCAATCCAAGGCAATATGGTGCACCCGTTCCTGCAAGCTCGCGAAGATCCGCAAAGCGTCGTGTATCCAAGTGAAGCGATTCGCGGCGTGTTAGAGAAAACGCTCGGGGTGCCGATCTTTCAGGAACAAGCGATGCGGTTGGCGGTGGTCGCAGCAGGGTTTACACCGGGTGAAGCCGACCAATTGCGCCGCGCGATGGCTGCATGGCGACGGCCCGGTGTGATCGATCGTTTTCGAGTCAAATTGCTCGAGGGGATGAAGAAACATGGTTTGACGGGCGAGTTTGCCGAGCACGTGTTCAACCAAATTCGTGGGTTTGGTGAGTACGGGTTTCCCGAATCGCATGCCGCTAGTTTTGCGTTGTTGGTGTATGCATCGTGTTATTTGAAATGTCACTATCCGGCGGCGTTCTGCGCGGCGCTACTGAACAGCCAGCCAATGGGATTCTACGCGCCCGCTCAATTGGTCGCCGATGCGAAACAGCACGGCGTGCGAACGCTGCCCGTCGATATCAATGAAAGCCAGTGGGAATCGACGTTGCATCCCGACGCGAATCGGTCGCAGCCCGCCATTCGTTTGGGGATGCAGATGGTGCGTGGACTGCCCGCTGCGGCGGCCAACGTGATTCTGGACGAACGCGAACAAAACGGTTCGTTTCGCAGTATCGCGGAACTGGTGCATCGCACCAAAATTTCTAGCTCGGTGGTTGCCACCTTGGCGGATGCCGATGCGTTTGAATCGATCGCCGGGGATCGGCGAGGTGCAATCTGGCAATCGTTAGCCGAAGAAAAGAAACCGCAATCGCGTCCGCTGTTTGATGCCGAGCAAGACGACGAGGAATTGATTCCCGAGGCGTTGATTCCGATGACACCGCAAGAGGAGGTGCACGCCGATTACAGCACGACCGGGATGAGTCTAAAGGCGCATCCGGTGTCGTTCATGCGAAACGAATTGAAACGGAAACGCTGCGTGTGTGCCAGCGAGTTGAACTCGCTCCGCGATGGACGTCACGTTCGCGTCGCTGGACTCGTGTTGATGCGTCAACGACCGGGAACCGCCAAGGGGATTACGTTTGTCACGATCGAAGATGAAACCGGATCGGTGAATCTGGTTTTCTACGCGGCGGTGTGGAAGCGATTCTTTCGGATCGCCCAGGCGAGCAATCTGTGGATGGTCGACGGCAAATTAGAAAATCGCAAAGGGGTGATCCACGTGATCGTCGGCCGGCTTTCGGACTTGGCCAACGAGTCACCCAAATTGGATCAGCGTTCTCGCGATTTTCATTAGAGGGTGACAGGCTAGTGTTTTGTCAGGGCTAATACTCAGGATGGGGCGTAGCGAAAGTCGTCAAGACTTTCGTTGTATTTGCCGAACAATTCGAAACTCTTGACGGCTTGTTGAGTTAGTCCAAATGCGAATTGCAATGGTGAGCCGTGAGCCGTGAGGCACCGGATACCGCGTGGGACCCGGCCGCTGACGCGTCACGGCTCATTAAATCAACAAGCCGTTGACGAGTTTCGCTGCGTTTTTGCTCTTGGTCGAAACTCTTGACGAGTTTCGCTACAGAACGCTTTCAGCGACTAAGCGTTTCATGTAGGGGCGGCATTGATCGACTCGCCATTGGCCGACGCCTTCAGGATCGATGTCGTACTTCATCAACATGTAGATCTTCTTCGGTTCCTGGTTCGGGTTGGGGTTCAGGAACAGCAGCTCGGCTTGTTGCATCCCGTAATACTGGAATACTCGCACCGGTTCTCCGAGTTCCCATGGGACACCGGGCCCGGCGTCGACCAATTGTTGGTTGATTCCATCGGCCTCAAATTCGGTCAAACTCTGCATGTTCTCTTCGCTCGATTGATAGTGATCCATCAACGGCATGTGCAGAGGCAATCGATTGACGGGCTCCTTCTTTAGCTCCATCGCGATCGCAAATTCACCGTTGGCAATCACATCAAGGTATTGGCGAGCAAAGTACTCGGCTTGGTTGGCCAGGGTGCGAGTCTTCAGCGTGTGCACCAGAAAGCCACAGGAACCAAAGGCCACCGCCATCACCAATCCGATCCGCGCCGGAGTCACGCCGACGGGTTTTTGTTTGTCCCAGGGACGCAGGGCGACCAAACCAAAGGCAATTGCAATCACGGCGGTGACCAGCATCGGGTAGCCGATAATGCCCAATGCACTCAAAAGCCCGAAAAGCAGGCATAGAAAACCTGAGATTCGCAACGGGGGAACCGATTCGTCCTCCTCAAAGCCTCCTTCGGCGCCCATCATGGGAACAATCGGTTTTAACTCGGCATCGGTCGGCATCTTGCAAAAGAGCTCATACAGGGGGGATTCGGATCGATTCAGACGAGAATGGCACTGGCAATGCCCAGGTGACGCTTTCACTGCAAATGAAAACTTGCTGCCAGCGAAAATGTTCGTCGTGACACTGCGGTAGTGTGTCTACGCCCGTGGTGGGTGGACGGTTTTGCAAGCTAACGCAAAAAGTGCAATTTTTTTGCCGTGACCTGCTGGCTCGTACTGGTCCGCCCGCAATCGCAGCGGCACGGCGGGTACGCCCGGCAAATCACGTCGTTTCCGGCAAGCGATGTTGGCTGCTGCGGGCCGCCGGTCGGTCGCGTGGAAACGGTGCTAGCAATGAATTCGTCTAGCCGAGCTGACCGCTTCTGGTTTACAAGACTCGCTTCAACTTGCTGGTTTTTGCAGACATTAGACGGATCTACTCGTCAGGGACGACGATTAACGATGAGAAATTTTGGTCGCGCACTTCGCATCGCCTTGCGTCGTAAATGGTCGATCACGGG
Source organism: Novipirellula caenicola (assembly GCF_039545035.1). Taxonomy (NCBI): domain Bacteria; kingdom Pseudomonadati; phylum Planctomycetota; class Planctomycetia; order Pirellulales; family Pirellulaceae; genus Novipirellula; species Novipirellula caenicola. The sequence goes on along the minus strand of NZ_BAABRO010000024.1, from coordinate 70,481 downwards.
GATTGTATTGACATCGATGTTGATTGCCGTCCTGTGGGGAGCCAATATCGGGACGTTGTACCCGTTGGTCGAAGTCGTTTTTAAAGGCGACAGTTTGCCAGGATACGCCGAAAAGCAAATCAGCCAGACCGATTCGCGGATCGATGAACTTGATGCTGAAATCCATCAATTGACCGCGGAATTGGCGACGGCGGACGACGCGACCGCCAAGAATCTGCGGCTGCAAATCGAAGCCGCCGCCGCGACCCAAACGGCACTGGCCGAGTCGAGCAAGTACCTGCGTTGGGCGAAACCGACTATCGATGCCTATGCTCCGCGTGGCTCGTACGCGACGTTGATGTTGATCGTGGCGATGTTGGTCGGCGGTACGGCAATCAAGTTGGTCGCTCTATTAATTAATCTAATGCTGGTTCAATACGTCGCGGAATCGGCTTCGTTGGACCTTCGCGCCCTGTTTTTTCGCAAGGCATTGCGGTTGGACCTCGATTCGTTTGGCGAAAATGGTTCAGCGGATCTGACATCGCGGTTGACCAACGACATCTCCAACGTCTCGGGAGGGATCACGGCACTACTGGGCCGATTGGTTCGCGAGCCGCTGAAGATGGCGGTCTGTCTTGGTGGCGCGATGTTTGTGTGTTGGCGGTTGCTGTTATTCGTGATGATCGTCACGCCGCTGGTTGGATTGGTGATGCATCATCTGAGCCGTGCGATTCGCCGAGCCAGTCGCCGGGCAATGGAAGAGATGAGCCAGTTGTACGGGATGCTCAATGATTCGTTCGCAGGCATCCGGGTGGTCAAAGCCTTCAATACACAAGGTTTCGAACGCGCGAAATTCAATCGTGGCATCCAGGCGTATTATCGCAAATCGATGAAGATGGCGTTCTACAACACGTTGGCTCGCAGCAGCAGCGAAATGTTGGGGATGACCGTCGTAGGACTTGCGATCTTGGCGGGTGGCTATTTGGTGGTCAACCAACAAACTCATTTGTTTGGCATTCCAATGAGCACCGTTCCGTTGGAAGTCGGCGAGATCTTGATGTTCTTTGGCTTTTTGATCGGTGCCTCGGATCCCGCCAAAAAGTTATCCGATGTATGGAGCGGTTTGCAGCGAGGGATCGCGGCGACGGATCGGGTTTACGAGATCATCGATCAGCCGATCCGAGTCGCCGAGCCTAAGAACGATCGCACGACGGCGCGGCCGCATCGCGAGATTCGGCTGGAAAACGTCGTCTACCAATACACCTCCGGACCGACCGTGTTGCGTGGTGTCGACTTGACGATCCGTCATGGCGAAACGATCGCCGTGGTTGGCCCCAATGGCAGCGGAAAAAGTACGATCGTCAATCTGCTGTGTCGCTTTGACGATCCGCAAAGTGGGCAGGTGTTGTTGGATGACACACCGATTCACGAGATGAAGACTCGTGATTTGCGTCGCCGGATCGCGTTGGTGACTCAGCGAACGATCTTGTTTGACGATACGATCGAAAACAATATTCGCTACGGTTCCCCCGGTGCGGATTCGCATGCGGTTGTACGCGCGGCGAAGATGGCGTTTGCCGATGAGTTCATTTTGCGGAAAACGCCCGACGGCTATCAAACACGGCTGGGCAGCAACGGGACGCGGCTCTCGGGCGGCCAGATGCAACGGCTTGCCTTAGCACGTGCCTTCTTACGCAATCCCGACATCTTGATCCTCGATGAAGCCACGAGCCAGATCGATCTCGAAAGCGAGCAATTGATTCACCAGGCGCTGGCGAAGTTCTTGGTCGATCGCACCGGAGTGATGATCACGCATCGCCATACCAGTTTGTCGATGGCAGATCGGATCGTGGTGATCGAAGCGGGGCGGATTTCCGATACGGGACGCCACGAAGAATTGATCGCTCGCAATCGGTTCTATCAAAGTCTATGTGGCAGCGAGCAGCGAGCGGCGGCGTAACGAAAGCGTCACGCCGAACGATGGTCACACCGTAAAATTGTCACACCGTAAAATTGTCGCGCAATGAGATTGTCGCGACGTGAGATTGTCGCGACGTGAGATTATCGCAAGCGGGGCAACGAAAACCACACACCCTTTCCGCTGCCCCTGTTCTTTCGATTATTTTCTTTCGATCCTTGATGTCACACGTGGCGAACTAGAATCCGCCTCCGGCGAACGGATCGTCCATCGGAGCTCCTCCGCCAAACGGATCGCTTGCTCCGGCGTCGCCACCACCAAAGATGTTGTTGGCGTCATCAGCCGTAGCAGCCGCATCCATGGCTGCGGGAGCAGCGGGATCCCCTTTATCGGCACCTGCGAAGGCGTCGCTGGATTCCAATTTGGGTTCGCCCGTGGCCAATTCGACGTCGTCGGCGAAAGGATTTTCAGCTTCTGGCGGAATCGGTGGCGGAGTGACGGCGTTTCGCGGCGCCGACGCGGTGGCTGGCGGCGTTGCGGCGGCAGCGGCGTTTTCGATTTCGCCATAACGTTGCTGCGAACGGCTTGCGGCGTTCGCCATCAATTCCAAACGGGCGGTTTGACGGATCTGTTCCAATTTCAAACGTTCGGCACCTTGAAAACGGGCCAACGATCGACCGATCGATGCGTTGCTGCCGAGCCGTGCCTCGAGTTCCGCTCCCTGACGCCAATCTTCTTCGGCTTGGTAGGTGTTTCCGAGCGAAGTGGCGACCAACCCGCGAAAGTAATACGCGCGTGGGTCTTTGATGCCATTATCAATGGCCATCGAGAGAAACTTGTTGGCATCGTCGTAACGGCCGGCATAGAAGGAGTGCACTCCTCGACCGTACATTTCGGACAAAATCGGGTTCTGGGCGTTGGCTGATGGTGAATCAGTCAGCAGACAAAATGAGCCTGCGGCAACCAGAACCGCGCTGAGTAACGTCTTTTTCATCGGGCGTGCTCCCCGTGTGGAGGGGTGGTGTTTTGTGCTAATCGTGAAGTATTTACCGAACATTATGCTCGCAAAGGCTTTTGCGTCCTACAAACTCTAGTTGTCGCATCCAGCTCCGGCAAACGTTTTCTTTCGAGACATGTGGCAACGCACGATTAACGTTTTACGAAAAGGCCGACCTGTGACCCATGTATGGCCAAGCGTTGGCATCACCGATTGTACTTAATTTGCCGCTCAGGTAACCGAGAAGTCGAAAATTACGCCGCCGCGGGGACGGCATCGCTGCGGGGGGCGTCGTCGATCGCGCGATCCGCATCAATCGCTTCGACCGCTCGGCGCAACACAGGATCGAGACTCAATCCGCCCTCGGGCATCGTTTCCACGTCGGTACCCTGTTTCGCAGAGGTCGATTCTTTGTCACCTTTGTCACGGGTTGGTTCATCCGAATGCAGTTGCATTTCGGAAACGGCAGCCAAACTGGGGTAGGACGCCTCACGCCACCGTTTGCTCAATTTTTCGAGTGTGCTTTCATCCAAACTAACCTCCATATCGGGATTGGGGCTGACCCCCCACTCGTCTTCGGGTTTGGCGTCGAGGACGCGATGGATGTTTTTGCCATTGGGGCGATAGTACCTTGCCACCGTCAAACGCAGTGCACTGCGTCCGTACTGCAGCGGCAAGATATTTTGCACGGTTCCTTTGCCGTAGCTGCGAGTGCCCACCACAACGGCTCGCTGGTGATCTTGCAAACAAGCCGCGACAATCTCGCTGGCACTTGCCGAATTCCCATCGATCAGCACGGCGACCGGTTTGTCGAGATTGACCAAGGTGCCGCTTTGGGCATCGAATTCGTCGTAAATCTTGCCGCCTCGAATTCGCGTCGAAACAATGCGGCCACGATCCAGGAACATGTCACAGACGTTGACCGCCGCGTACAGCAAACCTCCGCTATTGCCACGTAGATCAAGCACCAGACCGCGGAAATCATTGTTCAACCGCTCTAGCACGGTGCGTAGTTCACCATCGGTCTTTTCGCCAAAGCTGGTCAAACGGACGTAGGCGATCGATGGATCGTCCTGCAATCGGTACACCCAGTTGTTGTCTTCGTCGCGATAGTCTCCGATCACCGATTCGAGTTCGATGGTGGATCGGTCGATCGACAGCGACAATTCTTGATCGTCACGCCGCACGACAACATAAACCACGGTGCCGATCGGGCCTTTTAGTCTGGCACTGACCTCTTTTAAACTCAGCTTGGCGACATTTTCGCCGTCGATTTCGATGATTTCGTCTCCCGGCATCATTCCTGCGCGAAGTGCGGGTGATCCGACCAAGGGGGTGACGACACGGACCGGCTTGGTGACGTCCGGTTGTTCCACGTAGATTCCAATTCCCGCGAATTCTTGACTCATGCTGTCCTGGAACGACGCGTAAGCATCCAACGGAATGTATTCGCAATTTTGATCCAAGATCGACGTCATGCCGTTCATCGCAGCGGTCAGCAATCGGTCTTCGTCGATCGGGTCGACGTAGTGGTGGTGGATCAAATCAAGTGCGTCTCCCACCAGCATCGCCGGCTTGGCTCGTCGATGAGTCAGGTAGCACAAAAGTGAAAAACAGAACGTCAGCAGAATGATATTCAGATTGCGTGAAGGCATGCAGACGAAGCCCAATGAAAAAGCGAGCGAACGAGAATCGACAAGGTTGGAAACGAGCTGAGAACGAGCTGAGAACGAGGGCATGCGAATGCATACCGCACCCCTGGCTACGTCTTCATTGTACCCGACGTTCACGCCGCGTCGGACAGGACTTCTTTTTCAAACCCAAACGATCTAATCTGGATAGCTTCTAGGCACTGTCCGAGAACGCATCCGAGGCGGAAACTTGGTAGCGGAATTCGTGAAGAATTTCGATTTCCCGATGGGTTACGCCATGCTGCCGAAAGTCTTGACGGCTTGTTGATTTAATGAAGGTTCCTGCGGCAAGGGGTGTGGGATGGACTTCCTCGTCCGTCAATGGCGCATTCGACGGACTAGGAAGTCCATCGTACGACTAAAACAACAAGCCGCCCGCGACTTTCGCTACAGGAACGATCTAGGCAGGATCGAGGATTCTCAATGGGGCGATCCTTAGACGCCCCCCATGAACGGGATCGGCAACAGGATCGCGTGTTGTTGAATCCACGTCATCAGCCCGTCCCAGCTGGTGTACTGGGACAACTGCAAAAACGCCAAATAGGTTCCCACGACGGGCAACATCAGCAGCCGGACACTCCAGCGAGAGATGCGGGCCCAAGTGCCACTAGGTTCTGCTTTGCTTCGCGCCCGTCGCAGTGCCAAGCCCTCGGCGATTCGTGCGGGCAAGATAAAGGCGACAAAGACGAGGCACGGCAACCAAACCACTTCACGTGGAGTGGCTTCGATCTTCAACAGGTACAGCGGAATCGGCATCAGCACCAAACCGATGACCATCGCAAGCAGCCACGCCCACGGCGCTCGGCGAAAATCGCGGCGAATCGTGCGAACGGCAAACAGTCCCCGCAACCGATTGACCGAGGCAAAGTGGGCTTGCAACATCGGCAGGTAGAGCAGCGAGATGCCGAGAAACAAAATGCAAACCGCTCCGATCACGCCGGCGGCTCCGGGTTTTCCGTTTCGGTTGGCCGCGATCAACAGCAAGGCCGGCGACAACCAAATCAACGTGCCGATGAAACCCCGCAGCCCCAACCAGAAAAGACGTGGTAATTCGAATGCAGTCGTGAAATCCCACAACGAGTCCACCGCGGTGTGATACGTCCGCGGACGCCATGCTTCACGTAAAAATCGTTTAGGCTCAGGCCACAAGTAATGCCGCAGCGATCCACCGCGTACCCAAGCCCACATCAGGTACGCCAGCGCAAGGAAGCAAACAATGATCGCCATCGTCCGCATCGAAGCGGCTTGGGCCGAACCAGGTTCGATCAATTGGGCAACCGATTCCCAGTGGATTAGTAATTGCGTCGGTAGCGAAGCAAGAAAGATGGCGAGCGCGGCCAGTCCCACGGTGCCGGCACGACGCAAATTGGGCAGCGCGTCAGAAAACTTGGCGCCATTGGTTAGCCGCCCTGCCACGTCCAACAAGTAACCGAAGGCGATCAATTGCAGCAGCGGGATCGCGGTCAACACCGCCAGGATCACGATCAGTGATACCAGCGAAAACGTGCCCGAAACCGCCCATGTCAAAAATCCCCATCCTCGTCGCAGACGACTTGGGCGAATCGATTCCCCGTCGGCGGTCGAGACGCCGGACGCCACCTCGTCACCCCGGCATCCAATGGCTTCGCGTTTCGCCACTGCGGCATCCGTTAATGCGTCAGAGGCCACTTCATCACTCCGATCGCTCGTTTCACTGACAAGGGTCGCCGCGATCGGCAATTCGGCTGGGTCCTGGTCGACAAGCGATGCTACGATCAAATCGGGCTGCGTCTCGCTGGACTCGTCGTGCAAATCGGTGTGGGAAGAGGATGGTCGAGCCACGATTGACGATCTCGATGAGCAGTGGGGCTAGGAACAGACGCGGGGGAAAGGAACAGACGCCGGGATTCCGTTCCGATTCATTCATCCTATTCGCAGCGGCGGCGGGGATCTTGGTAGCATCCCCATCGTTGCCGGCCATATTTTTCAAAAAAACGTTACTTCGCTGCTTGGGTCGGCCTGTTGCGTCCACTCGCCGAGAAAACACCTCACCCGGTTGATTGCTCACAAAACTCGAATGACGAAGTTATTTCCGAACAGGACCGATGAGGGCTCGCGAACCGGATTGCGTTTCACCGTGGATCGGTTGCCGTTGGCAGAGTGTGACGGTTCTAGCGGTCATGCCCGAGTCGCTCAGCCACGGACAAGTCATTGGGGTGGTGCGGCCGATAGTTCCTAGCAAGGCGGTATGGATTCCGTCTCGAGCAGGTCGATGTGAATGTCGGCCCTGAGCTTTGGATGCCCATCGCGCATGCTGCTCTTGAATTGTGAACGCACCCGGCGGAAGGAACTGCCTGATATGAAACATTTAGTTCGACGCGGCCGCATTGCCATCGCAGCTTTGATGCTCAGCGTTTCAGTGGGAACCGTATCCGCTGATTGGCACCAATTTTGGCATCAAGCGAGCATTGATTATCACCGCAACAATGCATGGCCCGAGCCATTCCAAGAAATGGACGCACGTCAAGTGACCGCTCCATTTGAAGTGATGAAAAACAACGGATGGCGGCTACACAACACGATCGGTCACGAATTGTTCCGATCCGGTGATGGCGCTCTGCTAGCCTCGGGACACAATCGTGTTCATTGGATCGCCACCCAATCACCCGAGTCGCGACGGAACATCTACGTGCTGCGTGGCAAGAGCGACGAAGAGACCGATGCTCGCGTGGCTGCGGTTCGGCAAACGCTCGACGGTATCCAAACCGCCGGTGTCGCCACCAATGTTTTTGTGACCGATCGCGAGCCTTCCACCGCTCCCGGTGCTTGGGCAACCAAGATCAATCGGAACTGGATGGAAGTGTTGCCGGCACCGAAGCTGCCTTCGGTTTCCGCATCGGGCAGTGCGACCGCGACCCAGTAGTCGTGACAAGCATGCTTGCAAGCAATCCATGCTTGCAAGCCAACACGTCTTGCTAGCAACCAAGGCGAGCCCCAAAACGGCTTCAGCGATGCTAGCGTTCAATCGAAAGACGGACTTTCTTTACAGGAAGTTCGTCTTTTTTATTGTCTTTTCAGCAAATTGCTAAACGCAGTCAAGTTACCGGGGGATCCGGGTCGATCCCTAAAAACGGAACCATTCGATTAAACCGCAAATTTGCTTGCCCAGACCATTCTGAAGTCTCTACTGCTATTCGAGGACTTCAACGGCATGCCTTCGGGAGAATTTCTCGTGAAACGATCAACAAAAATTCAACGCGCACTGCTCTTCTCGCTTATTGCCGGTTCAGCCGTGAGCTTCTCGACGGGATGCTCGAACCAACGGCCGACGTTTGCGTCGATGAACCCGTTTTCGCGAGCCACGATCGATGCGCCAAAGGCCGACCAGCCTTCGATGACCGAGTCGATCGCTTCAACCGCGACCGGTGCCAAGGACCAAGTCAGTGCGGTTGGCGTTTCGGCCAAGAACGCGATCGGCAAAACGACCGACGCGATCGCAGGCGTCTTCCGACGTGATTCGGCAAAGGATGCCGCCGAGACTTCGGATACCGATCCACTGCGTTTGACCGATGAACCTGCCACCGTGGGTCCTGAAGTGCTTGTCGCCAATGGGCAACTTTGGGAATCGACCGGCAACTTTCAAAAGGCAATGGAAAGCTACAACAAGGCGTTGGAAAAAACGCCTAATGATAGCGCCGCGTTGACCAGTATCGCGCGACTTCATTTCCGCCAAGGCAATCATGCCAAAGCGACTGAGTACTTCCAGCTTGCCATCAAGCAAAGTCCTGGTGATGCGGCACTGTACAACGATCTGGGGTTAACCCTCAGCAAGACCGGAAACCATGACGAAGCGGCAAAGATGATTGCCAAATCGCTCGAACTGGCTCCGGGGACATCCCGTTACGCCAACAACTTGGCAAGCGTCTTGTTTGAATCCAACAAGAAGCAAGAGGCGTTGCAGGTATTGATGCAGAACAACAAGCCGGCCGTTGCTAACTTCAACATGGCCTACTTGCACTACAGCAAGGGGCAAATGAACGAAGCTCGCGGCTTCTTGTCGGAAACGCTCAAATTTGACGCTCAAGGTGCCAGCGACGCGGCCGTCAAGAAGGCCGTCGAACGCTCACGCGAAATGCTTGCACAGATCGATGCGTCGCGAGGCGTGAATCCTGCTCAAGCCCCTGTCGAAAAGATCGCAGCTCAGCCGCCTCAAACCCAAGCCTCGGTCGCGCAAGCGGCTGGTGCTCCGGCAAACGGCACCACTGATGCAGCGGCCAGCATCGCGGCTCGGGCCAATGCTGATGTTCCTGCTGCGGCGGTCAGCTATCGCCCGGCGGCGACAACTTGGGCACCGTCCACAGCAACCGGCAACCCGAATGCTGCAGCGACCACGCCCGCATCGCCAGCGGTGCCAAGCTATTCGACGCCTAGTTTTCAGCCGGCCACGCTAAGTGTCAATCCAAAGGCGACAGCCGAGACAACGCCAGGCACATGGCCCACCACGCCTGGAGCGGCTGCTAAACCAGCGGCCAAGCCGGTTCAGCCAGCGGCAGAAAAACCAGCCGACAGCGAAGCGAGTTCGCCAAGCGGCTCGGGGTTCCAGTTGCCTCACGGTTTTCAGTTCCCTGAATCGCACTGATCGTTCGACTGTGGGGCGTTCGATAACTGATCGTTCGCCTGTGGATCGTTAGCTAGCGGATCGCTCACTAATCATGCATTTCGTCTTGCGGATACGGCACGGACAGATCGTGTAGTTCCGCCAACGCATTGGATGCCGCGCGTTGCTCGGCATCCTTTTTGTTGTTACCCCAAGCGGCGGGAAAGCTACGGTCTTCGATCACCGCTGAAATCAAGAACGCTTTGCGGTGATCGGGCCCCGTTTCGCGGATCATCCGATAAACGGGAGTGCTCGAAAGCTCTCGCTGTGCGTATTGTTGCAGTGTGCTTTTGAAGTTGCTTGCGCCTTGGCTTTCGACTGCGACGCGGACCTCATCGGCCAGCCATTTTTTCAGCCGTTCGCGAATCACTTCGGGACCGCCATCTAGATAGACCGCCGCGACGATGGCTTCAAAAACATCGCTGACCAACGACTTGGGAAAGCTGCGATTGCGAGTCACGCCTCGTCCGACGATCAAGCAGCGATCCAGTCCGAGGGCACAGGCGATCTTGCCACACGAACGTCGGCTGACGACATACGATTTGATCTTGGTCAAATCGCCTTCGTTGTATTCGGGGTATTCCTCGTACAACCAGTGGCAGACGGTCAATCCGAGAACCGAATCGCCGAGAAACTCGAGCCGTTCGTTGCTTTCGAGCCGGTGGGAAGCGCCCGAGGCATGCGTCAAAGCGGATAACAGCAACGATTCGTCTTTGAAACGATAGTCGATGATTTCCTGGCAAAGTCTCAGCTTCGATGCTTGATCGCCTCCGTCGACACCTTCGAGGTCATCGACAAGGTTGATTTCAGCGGCATCGGAAACGGAATCAAACTCCGATGAATTCACGGATACACCCTGTTTGCTGTGTGACATTGGTTCCAAACACCGGTTCCAATCACCGCAGCGAGGCAAAGACCGAAGTGAACTTGATCTTGCCGCGGGGTAAATTCGAGTTCGGTTTTTTAGACGAGCCACGCTCGTCCCCGACATCGGCTGCCCGAGGCCTTCGTTAAATTCGTTAAATTCGTTCAATCGGACTTGTGCGACCTGCCCCTCGCCCCCAGCAAATCGATGCTGAAATTGGCATTCCGGCGCAGGTCTCGTTCGACGCTGATTGGAATGGCGGACTACTCTCTGTCACACGCCGGTGATTGAATTCAAGCATTTTGGGTCAAAGCCGTAGGGCGATGATCTTCAAAATGGACTCAAGCACCGGTGTGTGACGAACTGGCCCAGTCTACCTAGTGGTACTCGGCTTGACCAGCGGAAAAAAGTCCGGTGACCGCAGCAGACATCGCGAAACTCGTCAAAGGAGCGAGATTTTTGCGGCTGAGTCGTGGTTACGAGGCATCCGTGTTGGGGGGATCACCGATGCGATCGCCGCGAAAAATCACGGTGTCGAAACCGCTTGGCGATCCTCGCGGCCCGCTTCGGCGATCACTTCGGCGTCGTCGATGACCAAGAAATGGCCGTGATCCGAGGTCACGATGATGGCGGTGTCGTCCCAGCCCTGGGTCCGCTCGACCCAATCGACGATCCTTTCGAAGGCCGCTTCGCCGCTCAGGACCGCACCGATACTGTTGTCCAAGTTGTTGGCATGGTTAGCCCAATCGACGTCTCCGGCTTCGACCATCAACCAGAATCCCGTTTCGGATTTTTCCAGGATTTTTAAGGCCGCTTCGGCCATATCCGCAAGCGTCGGGTTCTCGTCGATATCGGCCTGCGAATACGATTCGGTTCCCTTTGCATCAAAGGTGGGATTGAAACCGCCGTCAGCCGTTTGAAATGGCAAGTGGCCGCCAGTCGCGCCATAGAATCCAAGAAACCGAGTGCCTTGGCGAATCGCTTCGTCGGCCCCCTGCATCAATCCCGCACGTCCGGCGACACCACTGGTTCGCTGGGCCACCGTGTACTTGCCACCGTTTTTGCGATCGATGGCGTGCAGATCGGTTTGATGAAAGTAGGGATTGCCTTGAGCAAAGTTGTCGCCCTGCGCGGCGTCCTTGTCTTTGCCTTCGCCCCAACCACCGCTAATGATCACGTCGATGCCCTGGAGTGGGTGGTCGCGATGGGACGCCGATCGCAATCCCACCATGTCGCGGGCAATGTCTTGGTAGTCATAGCGAGCCACGTTGTTTGCATAGGCTGCCCCCGGAGTCGCATGGCTTAGCGGCACGTTGGTGACGACACCGATCTGAAAGCCTTGCGGCTGCAGTTCACGAGCAATCGGGACGATATGTTCGCCATCGACGGTGTAGTTGATCGATCCGTTATAGGTTTTAACGCCTGCGGTCATGCTGACCGCCGATGCGGCTGAGTCCGTGACGCTGTGCGGTTCGCTGCGATCCAGCCCCAAAAGGTAATCGCTGTTGCTTTGTTCGAGCCAAGGGTAGGCGCCGCCGCGTTTGACATTGAAGCCTCCCGAGGCATCTTTGCCGCCGCCAAGCACGACTTGCGAATTGACATCGAATTTGGTGCCCCCGAGTCGAGGGCTGGTACAGAAGTATCCGAAGTCGGTTTTAGTACCACGGTAATTTTGAAACGACAAAACATCGCCACGTCCGGTGTCGTAACCGACCCGTCCTGATTTGTAGATCGCTGCCGCTCGTGTGGTTTGCCAATCCATACCGTCGAATACGAACAGGATGATGTTTTTGCGTCCCTGCTCGATGGCTTTCTTTTGCAACCGATAAACGTCGGTTTGGTCAAAGTAGGCTGCGGTCGGATTGACGGTGTTGGTAGGAACCTTGCCATACAATTTTTCCAAACGTGCCGGGTCGCTGTACACACTGCCTTCTTCACGAAGCGGATCAAGCGTGATGCCAAACGTATAGATTGGGATCAACCGGTTGCTATGGTTTAGCCAAGTGCTGTAGCGGCTTGGAATGTGTCCCCAGTGTCCCCAGTCGGCTGATTGTTTTTTGATCGCTTCGGATTGCAGTTCACGCATTGTGTCCACACGCGGCAATGCCGGATTGGTCGCGCGAGGTTGCGAGGACGATTTTGGTGATGCCTCGGCGGTGACGGCGACCGTCGCCGCAGAATCCTTGCCGCAACACGTTGGAATCGCTCCGGCACTGGACGCTGCGATCAAGGCAAAGCAAACGGGCAACGAGAAAAATCGCATGATTCAGCTGGGGTCAGAGTGAAAGTCGTTGAGAGTGAAGGTTGTGATGGCAGCCGAGCAAAACAGCGCCGCCTCAACTTAGACTGTTTTTCGCACACAATACCTGTGAATGGATGGTTTGTCAGATCCCAAACTTCGATTCGGGATCGTTGTTTAACCGAATCGTCATTTTTTCAACACGCAAACGCCACAAAAGTAGAGCGGAAAAGCCGATGCCGATCCCCACACTGCTCCATTGATAGAAGGTCAATCCACCCGCCAGCCGTAGTTCGGGACGCCATGACTCGCTGATAAAACGGAACGAGGCATAGGCGATCAAATACAGCAGCATCCAGTGCCGCATCGCTTTTTGCTGGCGGATTCCGTAATACGCCGCACAGGCAAACGCGATGTGGAACGCGAACTCGTACAGCTGGGCTGGATGCCGCAGCAGCAATCCACCGTCATCGGCTGTCGGAAATCGCATTCCCCATTGTTGGTTGGTGGCGATGCCGTAGCAACATCCATACAGCAAGCATCCGATGCGGCCGATTGCGATTGCAATGGCAATCGGAATGACAAATGAGTCACCGGTCGAAACGCGTACGTAAAAGGTCCATTTGGCAAACTCGACTCCTAGATAGCCGCCGGCCAAACCCCATAACACCGTTTTCCCATCGCTGAACCACAGGTCCAACGGGTTGCCTCCGGCAAAGGTGCCCGCCAACAGGAATGGCAGCTTTGCCCCGACGGTCGCGCCCACCAGTCCGCCAACCAGAATCCCGATTCGCTGCATGGTATCCAGGTTCATGGACCGTTGGCGACGACGGATCCAGTAGGTTGCGATCACCGCAGCTAACCCCATGCAAACAGCGTAGGCGATTCGAGATTGAAACATTAAAGGTAACGAAGGAAGGGAGGTCGTTTTAGATGAACGGTAATCGACGCTTGCATCTCAGTCGAATGCATGAGATCGCAGAGAGTTCAAAATGGGGGTAGCACTACCCTAAGATTCAACAGGCAAGATTCAACAGGGACAGACCACTCGTCTGCCTTGTCCTATTCAAATCGTAAGTGTCGTTAAGCGAGGTCTTTGAACCAGGTGGGTGACGCCGTCGGGCAGTCGCTTGTTTATCACTCATGGTTTCAGCGGTGGAAGCTTCAAATGGCCGGGGCGGTACAACGTGTTGTACGCACAGAACGGCACCATGTGACCGCTTGGCAAAACGTGATGCGTACAACATTTCATCAGTTGGCGAACGTCAAAGTTGTAGGCATCAAGAAAACTCGTGATCGTGACTCGCATCAGGTCTTTGGCGGTAGCTTGTTGCGCCAGCACGCGGGCGAAGAAGCGATCGAGCACCGGATCCATGTTTGCGGACAATGGGGCGGATGGCGTTGAGGATGGCGAGATGGTTGGACCGAGCGAAACGACGTCCGCACATCCGCAATCGCTTCCACAGTGTGACATTCGCTCCAGAAACAAACGGACAAGCTGTTGGGAACGCTCGGGTGTAAAGCTGATGCCACCGGCGATCAAGTCAAGGTTGTCGGCAACCGGTGCGATTTGATTGAGTGCTGCCAAGCGGTCTCCGTCTCGTGCCGCCAACATGATTTGATGACAGTTCGGATGGGCGCAGGGCAGCGGCGTGAAGTCGTGCTCGCGAATCATGCCTCCGCTGGCCTTGGCCAATCCTTGGATCACGTCTGGAAACGTGACGCGGTCCTCTAAATCGGCGGGCAGCCAGTGGCGGCCGCTCAGCGTCGCCGGCTGCAAGCTAAGCCCGGTCACGTTCGGCCGCCCCAGCGCTTCGGCCCATAGATCGCGGTAGAAGTGTTCGTCGAGCGGCGATGTCAGCGTGGAGACCAACGTGACATTCAAATCCGCGTCGCCTAATCGGTCCAGGGCACGGCGTTTGGCATCGATCACGTCTTCGCCACGCACGCGGCGAACCAACTCGCGATCCAGCCCATCCCACTGGAAATAGATTTCGATACGATCTCGGTTCTTTGCCAATCGCTCGACGAGCGCCGCGTCTTTGGCGAGTCGCAATCCGTTGGTGTTGATCATCACATAATCAATCGGCCGAGCGAGTGCCTCGTCCACGACTCGTTCAAACTGCGGGTGAAGCGTGGGTTCGCCGCCGGATAATTGGCACACCTCGGCGTGTCCTTCACACTCGATCAACCGATCCAACGAGGCAATGATGTCGTCAAGCGAGTGGTCCTTTCCGGACGGCCCGCTTGATGCGAAACACATCGGACAACTCAGATTGCAACGGTCGGTCAGTTCCACCAATCCGATACAAGTGTGTTGTTCATGTTCCTCGCATAGCCCGCAGTCATGCGGGCATCCCTTGGCGGCATCCGTGGATCGGACCAGCGGCAAAACCGATGCCGTGTGCCCTTCGTCGCGATCCCACCAGGAAGCGTCACTGCAAACGAAATCCTCTCGCACACCATGTTGCGGGCATTTTTTGCGAAAGTAAACGCGTTGACCTCGCGTGATGATTTTCGCGGGGACCACGGTCATGCATTCAGGACACAGCGAATCGGTGGTTCCGATCATGACATGGTCAGCACGCGGTCGAGGATCGATCGCCGCGATCGCGGATTTGCCAAGCGAGGTAACGGATCGGTTTTTCATTCGCGGGTACTCTCGCGTCGAGCGATCGCGGCGTCTTCGCGAGCACGGGCGGCATAGCGAGATCGTATCATGGTCGCGATGCTGATGATGGTTAATGTGAAGCTGCCGATCACCGTGATGCTAACCCCGACCATCGATGGGCCATAGCCGGCGTTGCCGATGGTCATCATTGCAACAAAACCACCGGCGGTGCAAACCGGGACAAACAAGACAAACACAATCGGCGTCAGCAGCAGCGGCAATACCAATTTCCATGGCATGGTGATGGTTACGCCTCGCAGCAGCGAAACGACGCCCCACAACGATGCAAACCCCAGCACACCGAGCAACAGAATCAACATGCCTGGGTAATTGCCGATCGCGACGCCGGTTGATGCAATGGCCAGTAGCAGAGTTCCCCCGATCGCTCCGACTGCCCCGACCGCGGTCAAGCCTCCGGCAAACCTAACGGGCCCATCTACAGGCAGCGTCGTTGGTGCGGTCGCTTCTTCGGTTTCGACAGGCGGTTGATAGGGATTTTCCATAATGGAATCGCTTTGCCGTATTATTTCTTACCGATCGCAATCAGATACTCGTTACGGTCGTCGCCAACCCCGATTCCGGTTCGAATCAACAAGCGGTCGTCGATGGCCACCGGCGTGGCAAAGATCGAATCGCCCGATGGATTTTCGGACAACAAATCAAATCGATTGGGCGTTGCCGCGACGACATAGATCATTCCCGCTTCGCTTGCGATATAAATCTTGTCCCCGACCAGCAGCGGCGACGCGCTGATGCCACCGCCGAACAGTCTCGCTTTCCACATTTCGGTTCCGTCATGCGTCCGCCAGCAATACAACACGCCGTTATCGGCTGCACCGAACACATAGCCGGGGATCGCCAACAGGGACTGTTCGTAGCATTGTACGGGATTCTCCCATAACACGTTGTGGTTGCCTTTGCCGCTAACGCACCATGTCCCCGATTTCGGGTTGCCGCCGCTGACCATGATGTGTTGTTGGTCATCCCAAACCACAGTGCCGCAAATGGCTTCGGTCGCGGTGTCGACACTCCACAGCTCTTTGCCATCGCGTGGGTTGTAAGCACAAATTTTGTCCGCACCGGCCAGCAGAATTTGTCGTCGTCCAGAAAGCGTTGTCACGATCGGTGAAGCGAAATTCAAATTTTTGGGACGGGCGGTCTTCCAGACGGGTTTGCCGGTACGCGAGTCCAACGCATAGAGTCCGCTGTCCTCTCCATCGTACTCCGCTGCGACGATCACAAGATCGTCTTCGATAATCGGACTGGCTCCGTACCCGAACTGAAACGCCTCGGGTGCAAAGTTGCTCACCTTCCGCTGCCACACTTCACGTCCTTCGGTGGTCAAGGCGGTGACCCAGATGGCGTCGTCGGTGTGAAAGGCAACGTAGATCCGCGTGCCGTCAAATGCGGGGCTTGGCGATGCGTGCGAGTTGTGTGGATGAATACGTTCTGGCAGCGTGCCGCGATGGATTACCCATTGGTCCATCATTCGTCCATCGGATCGATTCAGTTTCAACAAGCTTTGTGTTTGCTTGGCGACATCAGCGGTGGTCAGGAAAATTGAATCTTCGACCACAATCGGTGTCGAGTGTCCTCGCCCTGGAATTCTGGTTCGCCATGCAACATCGCTTGCGGTGGAAACGTCCCAGCGGAACGGCAGTTTGATGTCCGTGGCGGCATGGTTGTTGGCATCGGGACCTCGCCATTGTGCCCAATCCTGTGCCGCACCGTCCTGGGGGCACAGTGAAACGAGACATAGCATCGAGAGTAGAAGCAGAACGTGTTTCATTTTTTCCTCTGAAACGGCACCGCGATTCGAAAAGCCGCGATTCGAAAAAATAGGAAGTCGACGGTCGTGGTGATTGGTGACGCTCAGTTTAATGCATCGATCCCGACAGCTGAACGTGGTGGGGCCTGCGGCAGACGATTTTGCGTTACAATCACGCCTCGAACAAACAAAAGTTAGAAACATTCGTTGCCGTCATTCATCAAGATTTTCGGAGATTTCAATGCGCGCTGGAATTTTGGGCGTCGGATTCATGGGCTGGATCCATTACTTGGCTTATCAGCGATCGACCCAGGCCGAGTTGGTTGCGTTTGCCAGCCGCGACCCCAAGAAACGCAGTGGGGATTGGCGAGAGATCAAGGGAAACTTTGGCCCGCCAGGAGAACAAATCGATGTCAGCTCGTTAAACGTCGTTGAATCGTTGGACGAAATGTTAGCGGACGATTCGATCGATTTGATCGACGTCTGTCTGCCACCGCATCTGCACGCCGATGCCATCCGCCGCTGTTTTCAAAGTGGCAAACGAGTGCTTTGTGAAAAACCGCTCGCGCTAGACGCGGCGACCGCCCAAGCACTCGCCGCCGAAGCAAAACCGGGGCAATTGATGGTTGCTCATATTTTGCCGTTCATGCCCGAGTTCAAAATATTGGTCGATGCCGCAAGCGACGGTCGCTGGGGCAAACCCATTGCCGGTCGTTTCAAACGCACGATCAGCCCGCCCGATTGGATTCCTGATTTTTATGATCGAGAAAAAGTGGGCGGGCCGCTCGTCGATTTGCAGGTCCACGACGCGCATCTGATCCGCTTACTGTTCGGGATGCCCGCCGCAGCTTCGTGTGCCAAGCAATGCAAAGACGGCACCCCCAAGTTCTACGAAACCGTGTTCCAGTTCGAAGATCCGTCATTGGTCGTGTCGGCCGGCGGAGGTGTGATCGATTCACCCGCGCGCGGATTCACGCACGGTTACGAAGTCAGCTTCGAAAAGGCGACGCTACAGTTTGAATTCGCCGCCTATGCCGACGGCAGCACCGCATCGATTCCGCTAACGATCATGAATGCAGATGGTTCGGTTGAGCGGCCCACACTCGGCGATGGAGACCCGATTGCCGGTTTTGTCGAAGAGATTGACGCTGCAGCCAACGCGGTCGCTGGCTCGGACGTCTCGCCAATCCTAGATGCAAAAACGGCTGCCGACGCGCTTTCGATCGTCGAAATGCAGCTCTAAGCGACCGCGATTCGGAACGGCACGACGGTTTTGCTAGCACTCTAAATCTCCTGTCAAATTCAAATTGCCAGGCTGTTTTGCTGCTTGGGCGATTGCCGGGATTGCGGCATAATGATTTCGCGACGCGCGATTTTCAAAAAGCAATCCCTCACTCATTCCAAGGACGGCAGACAGCATGGAGGCAATTTGGCCCGATCAGCCCGCATTTGGTTTTGGCATCGATTCACTTAATCCGCACCCGCCGCGCGGGATCGAAGCGGTCGGGGGCCAGACCAAGCGAGAGATTCGCGATCAAATCGTGCAGACCTGTCCGCAAGTTCCCGGCGTGTATGGGATGCTCAGCCGCAAAGGCGACTTGATCTATGTCGGCAAGAGCAAATCGCTGCGTTCGCGATTGCTCAGCTACTTTGCCGATTCGAACAAGGACGAAAAGGGCGGTCGCATCATCGAGAACACGCGAGCGATTCAGTGGGAAACCCAACCGAGTGATTTTGCCGCGTTGGTTCGTGAACAGCAATTGATTCGCCGTTTCTCACCTCGCTGGAACGTCCAAGGGGTGCCAAAGCGTCAACGCCCCGTCTATCTGTGTCTGGGCCGCGTGCCAGCCCCCTATTTCTTTTTAGCGGCCAAGCCACCGCAAGATTGTGTTGGCGTCGAAGGGCCTTTTTACGGTGCCAAACGGATGCAGCGAGCGATCGATGCGCTCAACAAAGTGTTTCGCTTGCGAGATTGCAGCCAACAACAAGTGTTTCATTTTGCCGAGCAATTGCAGTTGTTCGATCTTGAACATCGTCCCGGTTGTTTGCGACTTGAACTGAATACCTGCTTGGGCCCCTGTGCAGCCGCCTGTACCGGCGACGCCTACCAGACGCAAGTCAACGCAGCTCAAAGTTTTCTCGAAGGGTTCAATGACGAGCCGATCGTGGCGCTGCAAGACCAAATGGAAAACGCTGCGGCGAATCAGCAGTACGAGTTGGCAGGGCGAGCCTACGAGACGCTGGCATCGGTCAAGTACGTGCATCGCAAACTAGCGATGCTTGCCAAGGCACGCCGCGACTATACCTTTATCTATCCAGTGGCCGGTTACGATGGCTGTCACACGTGGTATTTGATCCACGGAGGCGAATTGGCGGCCGTGGCGGCGGCCCCTAAGAATGCAGAGCAGTACGCGCGGATGAAACCGACGCTTGAGCACTGGAAAGCGATCACCGCGAACTCGATCGATCGCGGCCACGGCGCGTATCCTCACACGCTAAACCTGGTCGCGACCTGGTTCCGCAAGAACCGCGCCGAGCGGCAGCGGACGTTCCTGCCCGAACAAGCCGGCCGCAAGTACCGAGCGGTGCTGAAGAAAGTGGGATAGGCGTTGGTCTGCTAAAACTCGGTATGACGTGGAAATGATTGCTGCGCAAGTTTTGTTTCGATTGTTAGTCGCGATAGCGACGGCAGTTGATAGCCCCGGACGCTAGTCCGGGGGCGACGCCGAACCTACACCCCAAGTCGCAAAGCGACGACAGGTGTCGATTCCTGGCGGGCCTTCATGCATACATCCGCGTTTCCTGTCGTCGCGTTGCGACTTGGTTCGCTTTGGTTTCCCAAACCCCGGACTGACGTCCGGGGCTACTACGTGACGTCACTTCGTGACTAAACTTTTTGCGAAACACTCGTTCACCCAATTGTTCCTACCTGTTTAACCCTACAGCTTGCTATCGGCGCTCGCTTCCTTGTGATACTCCAAACACGCCTACAAAATCGCCAGCGGGTTGCGTTTGGATTCGAGCGTCCCGCGGGTCACGCCCAATCGATTCGTCGCTTGCAGGCGTTTCCAAACCTCGCTGCCCGAGATCTCACCGCCAAGTAACGCTTGATACGTTTGAATCGTTTCTCGCGTTTCCTTTTCGTTTTCGTTCAACAGTTCGATTCGAAACCACTGGACGCCGCGACCGATCAAATCGGCGACAATCTCGGACCCGCTTTGCGCCGTCGCGTTGTACAGCGTGTTGCGGCATGCGACGTCCGCTTGCAGCGGATGCTCGGCTCCGACACGGTCCCGCAACTTGACGACGTGGCGATCACAGGGACGGCCACAATTTGTCTTGTTCGTTCCCGGTGACATCACGCTGCAGAACACACAGTGCTCCATGTGGAACATCGGCATGTGCTGATGCACGACGATCTCGAGCTGGTTGGGGACCACCGATTGGACCAAGTCCATCAACTGATCGCGATTCAAATCATAGGAACTGGTCACTCGCTGGACGCCCAAACCGAGCAACCATTCGGCCGAGCGATGATTGGCAACGTTTAGCGAGA
The DNA here is from genome assembly GCF_039545035.1 of Novipirellula caenicola. NCBI lineage: Bacteria > Pseudomonadati > Planctomycetota > Planctomycetia > Pirellulales > Pirellulaceae > Novipirellula > Novipirellula caenicola. Next base: position 50,161 of record NZ_BAABRO010000024.1, on the reverse strand, counting down.
AATCGGCAACCACCGGCTTGCCGGTATCCGTCAAAAAGCGGACGGCGGCAAGATTTCGAGCCAGGAAGAAATCGGGTTCATGGCGTCCGAGCACTCGCAAGAGTCCCATTTCGCCCGGTTTTTGCATGCGTACGCACGCCAATCCGATCGTCGCGTTGTTTTGGTGCGCCGTCGCAATCGCATCCTTGTACTCGCGGACGTCATGAAAATCCGCGTAGATCGTGCAGTCGGCGAATTGGCTGGCGACGGCGACTTGTTCCAAGTTGCGGCACAGCACGGCGAGTCGAGGCGAATCGTCGGTTTGCGTGGTTGCGTCACGATTCAGCGGCGCCAACATGCGGCGTCCCGCGGCGACGTTGATGATTCGCTCGGGACGCGATTCAAGTCGCTCGACCAACGCGTCGACCAATTCGCGGCGAAGCTGATTGATCAGCCCGACGGGGACCATCGGGCCGTCACTGATATGGGCCTTGAAATTCTTCAAGTGAAACGGAGTGCCGCCCAATCGTGCGACTTTTTCTCGCAGCATGGTCTCGTCGGCGGGATGCTTATTGGCTTTTTCAAGCACTTGCTGCCCCACCACATCGACGGTCAAACCACCGGCGGTCTTTGCGGACATCTTTAATGCCGCACCCACCGCCGCGTGCACCTCAATGTCAATCTCTTGACGAACGACGGCATCGGCGCGAGCGAAACTCTGTCGCAATCGACGGTTCAGTTTAGGGTCGTCGTTTTTGAACACGATGTCGTCGATGTCGACGTCGCGCCAATCGATCTCGCCCCGACCAAATCCGATCCACACTTCGCTGCCCGCTTTGGCCGATTCCATGCGATCGTATTGCAAGCTTTCGATCGAATAGATGCGGCCGCCCTGCATCGTTTCTCCGGCAACCGCGATCGCCAAGCCGTCGCCCAGTGCGACCGGCGACGCTAACCGGATCCGGATGCGATTCTGGTCAAAGTCCAATACCTTGCCGATCTCGATGCCGCGTTTGGATGACTGTTTGCCAGGAACCAATCGCTTGTGGTCATTGCCTTCGAGCCATCCTGGTGAGAAACCTCGCGAAAACGACAGTTCCATTTCTTGTCGATCGGTGTCGTCGACATGGACTTCGCCGGTGCGGATTGCATCATCAATCGCGCGTCGATAGTGTCCCGTGATGTTGGCGACATATTCCGGCGTTTTCAGTCGCCCTTCGATCTTCAGCGACGCCACTCCGGCGTCGATCATGTCGGGGATAGCGGCATAGCCGGCTAAGTCTTGTGGGCTCAGCAAATAGCGGACTTCACCAAGATCGCGGTCTTCGCCATCGCAGATCAGCTCGTACGGCAACCGACATGCTTGAGCGCATTGGCCTCGATTCGCACTTCGCCCGCCCAACGATTCGCTGGTTAAACATTGGCCGGAATAGGCCACGCACAATGCGCCGTGGATAAAGACTTCGATTGGCATGTCGGTGGCCGAGGTGATCTTGCGAATTTCGGCGACCGACAACTCGCGTGCCAACACGACGCGGGATAGTCCCAAATCGGCCGCGACCGCGATCGTTTCGGCACTGGTCAAACTCATCTGCGTCGACGCGTGAATTTCCAGCTGCTGGCAAATCGACCGCACGATTCGGGCGACGCCAAAATCTTGGACCAAAACCGCGTCCACCCCTGCTTCGGCAACACGCTCGATGACCTTGATCAAATCAGGCAATTCCGAGGGGAACGCTAACGTATTCATTGTCACGTAACCACGAACACCGCGGGTTCGCAGCCAGCTCATCAATCCCGGCAGATCGTCCAGCCCAAAATTGTGGGCACGAAAACGGGCGTTGAAACCACAGTCCAACCCAAAATAGATCGCATTGGCGCCATTTTCGACCGCCGCGCGAGCGCAGTCCCAATCGCCGGCGGGCGAGAGAAGTTCGATTTCCGAGCTGACTTTACTTGGCAATGTGTTCATGCAGCCAAGTATGACGACCAATCGCGATTTTGGGAAATGGATCGATCCGGAAATCGATTTTGGTGCCCGGCACTGCCTTGGAAGCCAACACCCAATGTCATCTACTTTCGCCCGTACCGGGTGGTTTTATAGCGGAGCGGCGCGAGCCGCCCGGTCGAAACCGAACGTTTTATCACGCTGCAACCGGACGGGCCCCTCGCCGCGAACGCTACCCAAGGGGAGATGGCATTGGGCCAACGCCGCCGGGAGAGATCCGCGGACCCTACTCGGGGTGATCCGAGCAGCGGACCCGGCCGCTTCGGTCAAGCTGAAACGCTCGGCTGGTCACCGGACATGTCGGCAGCGTGCGGCCCGCGTAAACATCGGTGGCGATTTCTCGCATGCTTGACGAGGGGGCGCTACCGGTGTCATCGAGATACGCCTGGACGTGATGTTGCAGCAACTCTCGGGCAAGTTGGCAGCTGCGATCGTGAGCCAAATCGCCAGGCTGTTGCAGATGCCGGATCCCGATGATGGCAACGGTTGCCGAGATGATCAGAACCGCGATCACTTCGATCAACGTGAATCCTTTTCGCAGAGACGCCATCACTCGAGTACCTCAAACATGTGGAACATCGGGGTGTAAATCGACAGCACGATGCCGCCAATCGCGACCGCCAACAGGATCGTCAGCGTCGGTTCGAGCAGTCCGACCGAAGCATCGATCCGGGTTTCAAGTCGTTCACGTAGATGCTCGCAAGCTCCCCGCAGCGCTTTGGGAAAATCGCCCGACTGTTCACCCACCGCGACTAACTGACAAAGCGTGGCTGAGAAGAAGTGGTCATGGTTACCGAGTTGTTTACTCAATCGTTCGCCTCGTAGCACGCTGCGCCGGACCTGGTCGACCGAGGCACGCACCTCGCGATTGCGAACACACTCCACCGCCACTCCGACCGCATCGGCAGGCGTGTAGCCGCACTCGACCATCGACGACATGCCTTCGACAAATTGCAGCACCGCAACGTCGCGAAGCCAGGGGCCGACCAGCGGCAATTTCAGCAGCAATGCATCGGCCATCCGGGCGAGTTTGGGACGCGAACGAATGATCGAAAGCAGTGCGACCAGCGTGATGCAAAACGGAACGACAAGCCATCCGTTGTGGATCACTTGCCGGCTCATTCCGGTGACCACTTGTGTGACCACCGGCAAATCGACCCCGCTACTTGAATAGACGGTTTCAAATTCGGGCACCACGACGACACACATAAAAATCATCAGCCCCGCACCGGCCACCGTAATCAGCACCGGGTAGCTAACCTTTTTAATGATTCGCTTCTTTAATGCGACGCTTCGTTCGAGTTGTTCGCAAACACGACGCATCGCTTTTTCGAGCGAGCCACTTTTTTCGCCGATGCGGATCTGCTGGACTTGCATCGCAGTAAACGTGCGTGGGTAACGCTGCATCGCGTCACTGAGCAGTCCACCGGCTTCGATTGTCATGCGAAGCCGAACCAGCACGCTGCGGTAACGAGCCGACGATCGGTCTGCCGCCAGCGAGGCAAGTGCCTTGGGTAGCGACAATCCGTTTTCAAGTAACATCAACAGCAAACGCAACAGATCGGCGAGCGGAACCGGAGGAATTCGTGTCGAATCACCTGGCTTTTTCTTTCCACCCACTTCAATCGAGTGCAGCTTGCGCAACAACCCGATCACCCCGCCGCCCGTAGAGGCGACGGAATTAGAACGAGGGTTCAGCGGAACAGGAGAGGTTGCCATGGTTCGGAATCTCAATGAATTAGGAGCTAAACGCACACCGTGTCGATTTCTCGCGATCCGCCGATGATCGGTTTGGATTCGGTTCGGCGGCGGTCACCACTGGTTTTGAAGTACACCTCTTCGAGCGACGTGCGACCGGCAACGGCTTGTTCAAGTCCTGCGTTGGCAAGTCCTACCATCCCAGCGGCGATTGACATTTCGTACAGCTTGGAATGAGGCACGCCGGATTCGATCGCCATCGTGATCTCGGGCGTGATCGGCATGATTTCAAAGATCGGCAAACGACCCGAGAAACCGGTTCCCAAACACTTCTTGCAGCCTTCGCCGCGGAAAAAGTCGACCGACCGCGAAATCGTTTCATCGGGATCCAACGCATCGAGCAGGTTGCGATTCGGAGCGACCGGCATCTTGCAGTTTTCACACACACGGCGGAGCAGTCGTTGGGCGACACTGCCAAGCAGCGAGCCCGCGATCTTGAAGTTATCCACGCCAAGGTCGCTCAAACGCTGAACCGCTCCGACGGCATCGTTGGTATGCAGCGTGCTAATCATCAAGTGACCGGTCAATGCGGCTTGAACCGCCGTGGTCGCCGTTTCGCTGTCGCGAATTTCGCCGACCATGATCACATCCGGGTCCTGACGCATGATGTATTTCAGTGCGTTGGCGAATCCCATCCCAAACTCGCTATCGCTTTGCACCTGGTTGATCCCCGGCAATCGATATTCGACCGGGTCTTCGACGGTGACGATGTTTCGATCGTCGCCATTTAGATGTTGCAGCACCGCGTACAAGGTCGTGCTTTTGCCACTGCCGGTTGGTCCCGTGACGACAAACATCCCGTGCGGTTTGTCGATCATTTCACGAAGCGACGCGAGGTTGCGAGGCATCATGCCCAACCCGTCAAGCGAAAACGTTTTGCCGCCTTCATCCAGCAGCCGCAGGACCAACTTTTGTCCATCGACCGTGGGAATCCCACTGACCCGAAACCCTACTCGTTTGCCATTTTCGTAGACATTCAAATGACCGTCCTGAGGCCGACGATTCTCAGTCGTGTCCATGTCGGCCATGACCTTGATCCGGCTGATCACCGATTCTTCGATGTGATTCGGGATCGTCATGACTTGTTGCAGTTCGCCATCGACACGATAGCGAACCCGCATTTCGGGTTTGAAGGGTTCCAAGTGAACATCGCTCGCCCCCGCGGTTGCCGCGCCGGACAAGATCGCCTGCACCAACCGCACCACCGGCGCGTCCTCTTGATCAACGCTGACGATCGATGGATTGACGTCGTCGCCAGAGGCTTGTAATTCACGAAGTTCGGCAAGTTTCATGTCGACGATCGTTTGCCGAGCCACACTGCGGTCATCGTAGACACGGCAGTTGAGCGCCTCGATGTCTTCGGCTAACGCCACCGCCGGTTTGATTTGGTAGCCGGTCATCAGCTCGGCTTCGGCGATCGTTTCGATATCGTCCGGCGCGACCATGGCAAGAATCAATTGGCGGTTTTCGACCTTGATCGCGCCCGATTGACGTGTGCGGGCAAAATCCTCGGGTAACAAGCGAGCGATCTGAGCGTCCACGGCGGTGGCGTCGATGTCGATGTACGGCACCGCGAACTGTTCTGCCAGCGCACGGCCGAGCTGGAGGGTCGACAGCAATTTTTGGCTGACCAACCAATCGCCCAACAACACGCCACGTGGCTTGGATGCAAACGCCGCGTCAAGCGACTCGGCACTCATCACGTTCTGTTCGATTAAGACATCGCCGAGTCGTCGCATTTTGTTTTTCCGCTCTGGAATGGTGTTTTTACGTTTAACGCCTTACCGGCTGCCGACCACGTTGGCAGCGTCTGAGACGAGGGCGACGATCTTTTGTTCGAGCACGACCGGATCAAACGGAGTGATCAAGTAATCTTGTGCTCCTGCGTAGAACGCGCGTTCGACCGTCTCGAGACTCGGGTCAAGTGACACCACCAAAACCGAAAACACTTCCCCGCCGAACTCGCCCCGCAATCGCGACAGCCATTCCAGCCCGTCGCCGTCATGCAGCGCCGTATCGACGATCACCAGATGAGGCGGTTCGGTCCGGATTCGATCCATCGCTTCACCCCCGGTGCCAACCGCTTCGATTTGGTAGCCAAGCAATTGCAGCCGAAACGACATCAATTCCGAGAGCACTGGTTCGGATTGAACCAGCAGGATTCGTACACCGGATGAATCAAACATCGGAATGTCTGCTCGAGAGGTAAGGGAAGTGAAACGGCTGCGAGGGTGTCAATCACGCGGGAAGAACGCGCTGAACTGTAGGTTGCAAACAGAGAGCGGGCTGGGAAATACGGGGGCATTCCCCGGCTCATTTGTGGGGAATCCGCTCGTTTTTTGCTGCTACCACTTCGGAGTACCCCGCGACCCGCCTTGCCATCCGTCGGACCCGGATAACCGTTGTAATCCGAATCCTTTGACCGCCGCGGTGATTGGTTGCACTGATTTACACAGTTCAAGGACAACCCCCTCTGTAGCGTGTTGCAGGTTTGAGTGAGGTCCGCGGACGTTCGATCGATGCTGCAAATTTTTGAATCTGAGCAGCGTTTGCGAAGGTTGCTGCGGACCCTCAACGCGCGGGGCATGGCGCTAGCAACATCGTTAACGATCGGCACAGCACTAATGTGCTGGGTCGATCGAACGGTCCAAGCGTAGACGAATGGAAATTCGGGGGCCTACCAATTAGGAAACAAGGCGTGTTACGGATCTATTTTGCATCGCTGAAAGTCGCGGTTGCGATCGTTTGTGTTGGAATCAGCCTGATACTTGGCAGCAAGTTTCTGGGGTTGATGCCCACGTCGCTGCACGACAACGGTCGCACGATCATGCGATTGATTGCATTCTTTATCGTTGGAGGCATCGCGGCGTACACCCTGTTGGTCGTCCGTTTGTTCGGATCCTTCGAGGTGACTCAAGTGGTGACAGACCGAGTCCGCCAATCGTTGGACGCGTTGGCCGAGGGTTTGGTGATCCTGGATGACGCCAGCCGGATTGTGCTGGCCAACCGATCGTTTTGTGACACGATCGGTTTGAAGAGCGAAGATTTGGTTGGTCGGCGACTCGATTCACTGGGATGGGTGTGCAGTCGTTTGGCCACGTCCGAAGATTTTCCGTGGGCTCGAGCGATGAGCGAACGCAAACGCTACATCGATCAATTGATGCGGTACCAACATCCCGACGGTTCGTTTCGATTTTTAGCGATCAACGCCTCGCCGGTCGACAACAATGCTTCGGAAGCCGGCGGTGTCTTGGCGACATTTCGTGATGTGACCGCAGTCGAAGAGCATCGTGCTGAAGTTGAACGGTTGCTTCAGATGCTGAGAAATAGCCGAGAGGAAATCTCGAACAAAAACCGCGAATTGCAAGTTCTTGCGACGCAAGATGCCTTGACTGGTTGTTTAAATCGTCGTGCGCTGTTTGATCAGTTCGATTTGATTTGGAAAACGCTCAATCGTGCCCAACCGATGCTGGCCTGTTTGATGGTCGACAACGATCATTTCAAACAGGTCAACGATACCTATGGACACCACGTCGGCGACGAAGTGTTAAGAGCGGTCGCCAGGATTTTGCGTGAATCGTTTTCGCGTCCCGCCATTGTGTGTCGCTACGGCGGCGAAGAATTTTGTATTTTGATGCCGGGGGCCAGCGTCAGCGAGGCGATTGAGGCGGCTGAGGTGGCTCGCCAAGCGGTCGCCGAACAATCGTTTGACGATCAGCCTGAGCTGAAAATCAGTGCTAGCATCGGTGTGTCGCATCTGCAGTTTGGTGCCGACGACCCGCAATCGTTGATCAATCAGGCCGATTGTGCGCTGTATGTTGCCAAGCACCAAGGACGCAATCGCGTGGTGGTGTACGGCGAACCAGAAGCGAAATCGGCAGCCCGTGCCGAGGAGAATTGCGTTTGCATTTGATCCGCATTCGGATCATGAGGGATTCCGGTGTCGAGCTTTAGAACATCCCGCCACCGCCCATCCCGCCGCCACCCATGCCACCCATTCCCTGCATCGACATTGGCATCGGGACTTCGACCGATTCCAAAACCGGATCGGGGCCAAAGTGCGATTCACGCAGCGTTTGCAGCAGCGTTTCGATTTGCTGGTGCACGTCATAAGTGGTTGAAATCAGCAGCGCCGGACGCGTCGATTGAAACGGTGCCATCGTCGAAGCCCCCCCCAACGCCTCCCATGTATCAGGATCGATCGTGGTTTGGATCAGCGTGGTGATGGCGCTGAAATTGCCTGGGACCACGCCGGTGCCTTCGAGCCAGTAGATGCGAGTGAGAAGTTGTCCCTCCGCAGCTTCGTGCGTCGTGATGGTCAACGTTTCGCCTTGGATTGTGAAGATCAGATCGAGATCACGAAGGATGATGTCGAGGATGCTTTGCAGCTGAACAGCAGCGGTTTTTACTGTGACCGGGACATCCTCCGTCAGCCCGATTTCTTCCAATGCCCGGCGGTCGATTCGCCTGGATAGATCCGAGTCTGTCGAGAGTGAATTGAGGACTTCATTGAGTGGAGTGTCAGCAAACTCGACCTGTAGCGAACGCGCCAGCGCTTCGGCGACTCTTTTTTCTGCGGCTTCGTCGACGTTAATCCAACGTGACACCCCAATCCCTTTGTGCACCAGTGACGCGGTGTCGGCGGTGATGACCACGCCATCGTTTTCGATGGTGGCTCGCAGCCCATGCGGCCGCAACATCTTTCGCAGTGCCGTCCGCAGCGGAAGTTCGCTCGCGTTTAGCTTGATTTGAGTTTCACTTTCTTTGAGTTCCGCAAACGCGACGCCGCGATCGTCGATGATGACGGGAACCCCTGTGATCGATTCGAGTTGTGCAGGAAGCTCGTCCAGCGTGGTCGCGAGATCAAAGTCGAAGGATTGATCCATGGCCCCAATTGCATCTTCGGCGACGTCACCGACGGGATCGGGAACCACCGTTTGTTCGGCCCACATCGTGCGTGTTCCTGCCGAGAACCCCTTGCTGTCCTCTTTCTCGTCCGCCGCTTTCTTACTCAGCGGTTTTCGTTTGGGTTGGTCTTGCGGTTCGCTGGTGATCACCGCTCCGCCGCCTCCCATGCCTCCCATGCCGCCACCCCCACCAAACTGAGCCACATGGCCGGGGAACGTGATCGTTTCGGGTTGGTCGCTGGGTTGGCCGGCCGAGCCCGAGACCATCATCAAACCCAGAATGGCAGATCCGGCGATCAAGCTCGCGAGTGTCGTTAACAGGGATGGCATCAGTCGGGTTCCTTGCGAGAGTAGGGAGTCGAGAAGATGAGGGTCGACAGCAGAATCGGGAAGATCGCCGCGATGCAGCGAATCGATCAGCGGTTCACTGGCCTGGGCCGCCGTCGTCGTGGAAACGGTCAACGCGTTGGCGGCGGCAAAGGCCAAGACCGGAACGACGCCGCGTCGCCGCAGCCGATCGGCGAGTAGTTTTTTTCCGCGTTGCAATCGGCCTCGCACCGCACCGACGGTGGTCCCCAGCGATTTGGCGAGCGATTCAAGCGTGCTGCCTTCGTACAAGTGCATCACGATCGCGGCGCGGTAATGTTCGGGCAGTTCGGACAGTTCTTCGTCCAGCACGATCGCTTCGTGCCGTTGGGTCAAACGGTCCAGCGGATCGTCGGTGTTGGCAATCGGTTCAGCCATGGTTTCGGTTTCACGTTTGCACGATTGAGTGACCGCCACCGCGGCACGTTGGGCGACACGGTGCAGCCATCCTGCAAGTCGTTCGGGATGGCGGATTTTGTTGCTATTGCGTGCCAAGTACAAAAACGTCGATTGATAGGCGTCCTCGGCATCGGCGTGCGATCGGCAGCGTCGCCGACAAACGCTCAGCACCATCACGCTGTAGCGGTCCACCAACGCCGCCATCGCTGCAGGCTCGTGGTCTTGATTCCAAGCATCGAGCAGATCGGCGTTGCAAACACCGCTCAGATCGTGTGCGGCAAGGGTTGCGTCGGAGCCCAATTCGGTCGTTTCTTCGGTAATATTCATGGCATCTACTACTGTAGTGCGGCGAGTCAGGCGAGGTGCGCGCGGAAAATCCAAATTTTTCGCTGCATCGATGATCACGACCGTGTGCCCTACGAGTACTTCTTGAGGGTCCGGTGCTCGCTGTGTAATATACGTTTACGGTGAACATTTGCCCCTCAATTGGCTCGGTTTCGCTCGGTTTGCGACTCCGGTTCGCTGTCGACAAGGCTCGCTATCGGCGGATGCAGATGAATTTGGTGTAACGATTTTGATGAGTTCGCGTGGCACGCTGCTTCGGGTCGCAACGTCGTCGGGAATGCGAGCGGCGGGATGAGTGCCAACCAAGCCAGTCCACACAAATGGCATCGACTCGACCTACCATGAACGACTGATGGCTGGCCCAATACACTCCTCTAAAAACCTGCCGACCCGAATCACGTTGCTTGAACGGGGACAGTCCGGAAAGGACCATCCGGATTGGAACGAGTTGCTGCAGTACTATGAACCGTTCATTCAGCGGTTCCTGGTCGGAATCGGGACCGCGCCGTCGGATCTGGACGATGTCTGCCAACAGGTGCTTTCGCGAGTTTGGCAGGAACTGGTCAACTATCGCCGAGTCGAAGAGAAGGCGCGGTTTCGGACTTGGTTGACCCGCTTGATCATGAACGTCGCCGCCAACGATTACTGGAAACGCAAACGGGCCAAGCGGGTGGGCAGCACCGATGTCCACGATCTCGAAGACGTTCCCTATGATTTACCCGAAATCGAGCAACGCATCGAAGCGGAGTGGCAACGGCACGTGGTGCATTTGGCATTGGATCGGATGAAGCAGATTTTCTCGGGCAATGCGATCGAAGTGTTTCTACGTAGCGCCGAAGGTGAATCGTCGGCAGAAATCAGTGAATCGCTCGGGGTCAGCGTGCAAAGTGTTTATGTCTTAAAGAACCGTGTGAAAAAACGACTCGCCCACGAAATCAAAGTGCTACGCGAACAGCTTGAATTCCCGGACTCGCCCTCATGAATTTCCAGCCAACCGAATCCTCCGGCGGATCCCGTGATGACTCGCATCGCCGAATCGATCCCTTGGTCAAGCTTCTTTATGATGCATCCGAGGAAATCACGTCCGAAGAGATTAATGATCCGTCGGCGTTTGACGAACTCTGCCCGCTCTACACGTCGATCAGCAAAATCACCGACCGCTACCAAGATCCCGAGTTGATCGGTCGCGGAGGAATGAAAGAGGTCTTTCGTGTCTATGACGCCAAGACCGTACGCCACGTCGCGCTAGCCAAACCACTCGCGAAATTTTCACACGATCACTTTGACGCGTTCTTACGCGAGGCGCACATCACAGCGCGGTTGGAACATCCCTGTATCATCAATCTGTTTGATATGGATATCGATTCCGATGGACGACCGTTCTTTACGTTAGAGTTCAAGCAAGGTCGCTCGCTACGAGCGATTCTCGACGAGTTGCGGTACGGCCGCGAGTGTGATCGGTTCACTTTGAGAAAACGGTTGATGCTGTTCCTGCGAGTTTGCGAGGCGATCGCGTACGCTCATTCCCAACGGGTGCTGCATCTCGATATCAAACCCGAAAACATTCAAATCGGTGAATTCGGCGAGGCCCAAGTTTGTGATTGGGGGTTGGGGGTCGTCATGCCAAGTGACCAAACGCAGCATGATTCCGAGGTGTTGCTCGATCCCGATTTGTATGGCCCGCTGTTGGATACGGTAAAGGGAACCCCAGCCTACATGTCGCCCGAGCAGGCTGACCCGATGACGCGCAAGACGCCGCAGATGGATATCTACTCGCTGGGTTGTGTGCTGTGCGAGATGGTCACGCTGCGGTCGATCGACAAATATCGAAAGTCGCGGCCACCGATCGATTCGGCACTTGCGGCGATGATTGACAAAGCCACCGCGGATGATCCCGCCGATCGCTACGCCGACGTGGTGACGCTGCAAGAAGACGTCTCTCGCTTCTTGGCGGGATTCAGTCCCTCAGTGGAACAAAGCAGCATCTTGCGCGAGGCCGGATTGTTCTACCGCCGCCACCGAGATGTTTGCGCCGTGACATTAGGGTCACTCGTCATCTTGTTCTTGTGTTTGTCGTTCTTTGTCACGCAGCTCCGCCAAAAACACCAAACGGCCGTTGCCGCTCGCGCGGACGCAGAAAAGGCATGGATCCGCGCCGATACCGAACGCGCCTTGGCCACCGTGGCTCAAAAGACTGCGGAACAGGCGAAAGAACGTGCCGAAGAGTCACTGGAGAAATACATCGTCGAAAAGAATCGATCCGAAGAACGTCTGCAAGCTCAGGTGGAATCGGCCATCGCTGTGTCGGATCATCTCACCAGCATTCCGCTGATCGCTCATGATACGTTTGCGACCACGGTCAAACTTTCGATGAAACACCTTGATACGGTGCTCTCGAACACCCCGCCACCGGAATCCAGAGTGTGGCATAAGAAGTTTTGGCTGTACTTCTTGATGCAAGACTTTACCTCTGCGACTCGATTGCTTGACGAAGAGAAGGGGGTAGAGCCTGACCTCGCCGAATTTGCGCGAGATTACAAGGACGAGGTAAACGAGCAAGGTTTTCTCGACACCGATGACTTCGTCCAATTGCTCCGCAAACTATGTCGTTCCAGCCGCTATCGCGCACCGCTAGCGGAAAAGATGATGATTTATGATTTGGAATATCCGAGATCGATCGAGGACCGAGTTCGAATCGTTCGCTTTTGGGTCATGATCAACAATCACAAACCAGACGATCTCGAACTCCGATACGACATCACGACGCGAACGGTGCGGCTGCGTGGCAGTGTGTGGTCGCTCACCCGAACGCTTTCGGCAACGTGGCCACCAGGCGTGCGAGTAAACCTTCTGTATACGCTCGATCCAAAGAACCTTGATCTGCGTGGGACCAAGATCACGGATCTCTCGGAACTGAATGATCTCGATCTGTTGGAGCTCGATATTCGGGACACCAAGGTGACCGATTTGTCGCCGCTCGCTAACAGCCGTAGCCTTCGCCGCGTGATCGTTGCGGACGGCCAATTCTCGGAACCGCAAATCGCGATGCTGCGAGATTCGATCGAAGTCGAAGTGGCCGGGCAAGAGTAACAGTTCCATCGCAACTTGACTCGCGAGCTGTCGAGTTATCCACTGGCGGGCAGTCCGGCTGCCCATCGATCCACCCAGCCCCGATCCACCTTGCCCCGGTCTATCCTGCCCGATTGCTCCACCCAATCGAGCCTGCGGCGGACCCCATCAAAACACGCAGCTTCGCGCGAGGGGGGAGCAACCAGATTCTGCGGAGCTGACCTCACATGCGGCAGCGCCAACTATGCGCAATCTCGATCGCATACAGTCTGCAGCGCATAGCGGAAAACACGGTAAAAATCGTGGTGGATGCTACGCGGCGGGATCGCTGTTTAGGCCGGTGAGACGCCGCTACAGAGGTCTGAGGTGGGAGAATTTTCAAATAATTCGGTTTGTGCTGTTAAGGAACGAAAATTCCGTTTGTTTAACGTGATAGCAGCCGCCTTTAGGTGGTCCTGTACGCGTCGCAAGTCACAACTAATTCACGTGGCTTGTGGCGGATTGATTGCCCCCCAACCTACATCCAAATACATACTAGGAACTCCCCTCTTATGAAGACCTTTGCCCACCTCATCATGGCGATGACGCTTTCGGCACCTCTCTTTTGCACCCTCGGCTGCAGTGATTCGAACGCACCGGTCAACGTTGTCGAAGGTCAATCACGCGAAGACCTGGACGCCCAAGCAGGCGCGATCTCGTCCGAATATGAGCGATCCGCCGAGGAAGCGGCCAGCGATGGGCCAACCGCCGAAGAAAAAGCGATGAATCGGTCCTAGCCCGCCGGGATTTTTTTTCCCGTTGGTTACTCCCCTATTACCCATGCGTTGCCAGTCGTTGGGACTGACGAACGCAGTAAATTCATTGATATTGATTACGAGAGAACGAAATGAAACAACCATCCCCTACCCCGAATCGACCCAAAACCGACGGTTTTACGCTGGTCGAGCTACTTGTCGTGATTGCCATCATCGGAGTATTGGTCGGGCTGCTGTTGCCCGCCGTGCAAGCGGCACGTGAAGCCGCACGCCGCATGAGCTGCAGCAATAATTTCAAACAAATCGGTCTTGGAATTCACAACTATCATTCGGCCTACAACCAGCTGCCGATCAACATGACCGGAACCGATGCAGCGGGAAGCGGTAACGGAGCCGACCAAAACAATATGGTCTTGAGCTGGCTTGTCGGTCTGACTCCCTTCGTCGAACAACAAGCAATGTGGGAGCAGATTTCGAATGGAGTCGACTCCGAGGGCGACCAATACCAACCGATGGGACCTTCGCCATGGTTTGCGGGTTTCGCCCCTTGGGCGTCGGACATTCCATCGTTCCGTTGTCCGAGTGATCCCGGCATTGGCTTGCCAGCGTTGGGCCGAACCAATTACGCCGCGTGCCTTGGCGACAACCCACGCATGAGCCATGACGGCGGAAAAAATCGTAGCGGCTTCTACGATTGGTCGGGTAACGATGCATGGCCAGGCTGGAACGCCGAAAACGATGCATGGGCCAGAACGACCAGCGACTTGAGCCAAGTTCCCGCGTGGGTCCGTGGCAGCAACCGAGGAATGTTCTGGAACCGCCACTCGACCCGGTTCCGCGACACGCTCGACGGCCTTTCCAATACCATCGCCGCCGGTGAAATTGCAACCAGCCTGGGGAATAAAGAGATCATCGCCGACATGGCCAACAGCGTTCACTACGCCTCGCTGTTCACCCCCAGCCGGTGTACCAATTTGGCGGATCCCGAACGCCCGCAGCACTACCCCGCATCGCAATCCGTGCTCAACGGAAGTTCACGGGAACGCGGATATCGCTGGGCTGACGGACGTTTGCCCTTTGCCAGTGTGCATACGGTGCTTCCGCCTAACGGCGCCAGCTGTATCACCAGCGGTGGCGACGGAGGCCAAGGTATCTCGACCATCGCAAGCCGCCACCAAGGTGGTGCACATGTGCTGATGGGCGATGGAGCGGTCAAGTTCATCACCGATTCGATCGACGCAGGCAACAGCGATGCTGATCCTGTGCAAAAGGGAGAGCAAAGCCCCTACGGTCTCTGGGGATCCCTCGGCTCGCGTGCCGCCCGAGAGACCATCTCGGAAGAATTCTAAACCCTCTTGGGTGAATTCAAGTAGCCAAAAGCAGCCTGCAGTTTCCAGACGTGGTCGGTTTCGATTTGGCCCTTTGTCGAACGGCTTAAGTTCGAGCGGCCCATTTTCGAGCGGCCCAATTTCGAGCGGCCACGTCCATCAAGGGAAACGGGCCGCGTCGAACCGGCCGCTGCTGAACCGGCCGCTGCTGTGGATCGGAGTCGTGCCTGGATCGTCTGGGCCAAGCTCGATTGGCTATGCCCACCAGAGCTCGATTCATCAGTGCGGGGACCGCTAATGAGCTTCATTGCGATCGATCAACGCGATACAGGCAGGCAGCAGCGTCAAATTGACGATCGTCCCAAGTAACAAGGTGGCGGCGACCAGCGTGCCAAACGTGGCGGTCGGAATGAATTCGCTGGTCGACAAGATGCTGAACCCGAAAACCAACGCACAGGTCGCCAGCAAGATAGGGACTCCGACGCGTCCGGCTGCGTGCGTGACCGCCACCGTGATCGGATGCCGGTGTTTGCGGTAACGGCGATAGATGGCCAACAGGTGGACCGACCCATCGATCGTCAATCCGATCGAGACCGCGGCAATCATCGCCGCGCCCATGTTGATCTTGCCCCCGATCCATCCCACCGTCGCAAGGACCACAAACGCAGGTAGCAAGTTGGGCAACAACGCCGCAGTCGCCAACCGAATCGATCGAGTGGCGATCCACAACAACAACCACACCAACACGCCGGCAAATCCCAGACATCGCCACTGGTCACCGACCAATTGCGATACCAATCGCGACATCATCACGTAATAACCGGTAACAATCGGCTGCGATCCAGCCGGACGTGATTCAGAAGAACCAGCTTCGGTGGAACCCGATTCGGCAGTCGGAGTGAACGTGGTCTTCCATGCGTCGCTTTGCGTGTGTTCTTCGACAATCCGCTGGACCTCGGCAATCAGCCGTGTTTTGGCTTCTGCCGGCAAGTGTTCTTCGCTTCGCAACATGATTCGCAAGCGACGCGGTTGGGTTTCGGCAGAGTTCAGCAGGGCATCGACAAACTCTGGCATCGTGGCTCGCATGCCCGTCATCCGCAGCGACGGCGGAGCAAATTTCAGTAGCGGGGCTTTGCCGACCACGTACTCCGCGTCCGCCATGCTCAACACCTTGGTCAACTTGGTGCCATCGAGATCAATGCCACGCAGGTCCTTTTCGATCATCAGGACTTGTTTCAAGTAATCGCGACTTAATTGTGGCGGCGCCGGCAACAGGACGTCCCAAACCCCCGCGCCGCCGAACTGCTGCTCGACCTTGTCGTACGCAAGCACGATCGCACTATCGCTGCGGAAGTTGTTCAAAAAACTGGTTTCTGGTTGGGCTTGCCATGTCCCCACGACCGAAACGCCCAACAGTGCGAGCGCGAACGTGACCGCGATTTTTCGTCGTGACACAAACGCGGCCGCGATCTTGGTGCATCGCCGGCTGACGCTGCGTGTCATTCGTCGCTGCATCCGGTGCAGTGATTTACCGAAACTCAACTCCGGCAACATCATCGTCACTCCCGCGAACAACACGATGGCGATAAAAACGGCGATCGAGGCGATGGCGATCATCGCACCAAATTGACGCACCGGCAGGATCCGTGATGACCCCAGCGCCGCGAACCCGGCGGCATCGGTTAAACACGTCCACAGGATCGGAACGATCAATAGCGAAAACGATCGTCGTGTTGCGTCATAGCGACTGAGCCCCTTGGCTTTGGCGTCCTGGAACTTTGTTCCTAGATGCAACACCGCTGCGACCGCGATCACGGTGATGATCGCGGGCATGATCGTCGAAACCAGCGATTGTTGTAGCCCCAGCAGCACCAATGTCGCTTCGGTTACGACGATCGACCACACGACCACCAATCCGGTCAAGGCAACAAAACGCAGGTCCATCAAGGTCACCAGCACAACGATGCTCAGCAGGATCAGCGTCACGGTGGTCAGTTTGCGTCCGTCCCGTTCAATCAAATTGAAACCATCGTGGATCAGCACCGGTTCACCGACCACGACACCGGGTTCGGCGATCGCTTCGAATTGCTCGGGAAGCTTGTTGGCGATTGCTTGCAGCGATTCAATCGCCTCTGGAGGATGTTTCGGCGACAACATCACCACGACCGCAGCGAGATGGTGGTTGTCGGAATGGGTGTAGCCTTCGAACAGATGTTCGATACCGCGAGCGACAAGGTCGTCTCGCCGAGCCAACCCAGGAACGTCCGATTCGCTGCGAAAGAAACCGCTGGGACGAACCTTTTCAACGGCGGCGTTGAGCGTTGATGGTGATAGAACGCCATCGACGCCCGGGATTTTTCGAACTTCCGACTCGATCGCGGCGCTTCGCCGCAGCCCTTCATTGGACATCAAATCGGCGTCGGGATAGACCATGATCGCAACCGCATTGCCGCCGAACGAATTTTGCAGCGTTTGGTATTCGACCAGCGTGGGATCGGTGGGCGAAAACATCGCCGTGATGCTGCGGTCCAGCTCGAGTCGCTGTGAAAACGGCCACGCAGCGGCAAACAGGATCAAGCCGATCAGCGACAATCCAATGCGGAACTGAATCAAACGCGAAGCCACGCTGGCGGGCTTTTGGTTCATGCGGGGCGGTTTGTTCATCGTGCTCGCTCGCAGTCCATGCTAGGCTCGGCTAATATTGCGGATATCAAATTGGCTCTCTCGTCATCGATTCCTGCATTGCTCATGCCCACTTGGACTCCATCCGCTTTATCAAATCGAATGAAATTCGTTGGCATCATCATGTTAGCGTTGGTCGTTCGAGGCGGAGTGGTGCTGAGCAACCTTGACCAATTTGATCAAGATCCCGACGCATATCGAGTGATCGCTGAAACGCTTTCCAAAACCGGGGTGTTTGGGCTGCCCGCCGCGAGCGCCCCAGGATCCCCCGCAGTCGAGTCGGCCAAGCCAACCGCCTTTCGTCCGCCGCTTTATCCCTACCTGCTTTCGTGGTTGACAGTCGATCACCACGTCAACGATTTGCTAGTGGGTTTGCTGCACGTGGGACTCGGGGTGCTGACCGCTGTATGCACTTTATCGATCGCGTCACGATTGATCGACGGGGGACGTTTCGGGAACGCCAGTATTTTTGCGGCCGTGTTGGTGATAATCGATCCCATTTTGGTCCAACAATCCACCCTGGTGATGACCGAAACCATCGCGGCGACCCTGGCGACGCTGGTCGTTTGGTTTTGGGTGTGCCGCTGGAAGCCGTCACCGACGCTGGCAAATGCGGTGATGCTCGCGGTTTTGCTTGCGTTGACCTACCTTTGTCGCCCCACGTTCTTGGTGTGGGCGGTGCTGATGTTGCCTGCAATCTTGTTCAGCACGAAAATCTGCTGGACTCGCCGAGTGGCGTGCACGGTTGCCGCTGCAATGATCATGGGGCTGGCCGTGGGATTATGGACCGTTCGAAATTGGAACGCGGTGGGGCATCCGGTGTGGGCGACCAGCCACGGAGGCTACACGCTGTTGCTGGCCAACAATCCCTCGTTCTACGACTACCTTCGCCACGGCAAGTTTGCCGAAGCCTGGGACGCCGAACCGTTTCTCGACGCATACGCACATCGTTTTCAAGGCGATCCGACAAGCGAGGCGTTTTGGCAAACCGATTGGTCCAATCCGGCGCAGACGTTGCCGGAACCGCGACCGCTGAATGAACACCAAGATGACCAGTGGTCGTACCAGGCCGCCAAGGCAACGATTGCTCGCCAGCCGTCCATGTTCGTTTGGTCTTGTTTCGTTCGGCTCGGGCGATTGTACAGTCCGATGCCTCATCATGTCCCCGGCCGATCCTGGCCCCCGATTGTGATCGTGACGCTTTACTACGTGGCCTTTTGGATCGCGACGCTCGTCGGACTGTTTCGGCTCAGACGCGTTGTGTTGACACCGCCGTGGTGGGCGATCATCACGTTGGTCATCACGCTCTCTGCGATCCACTCGATTTACTGGAGCAACCTGCGGATGCGGTCACCGATGATCCCCTCGCTGGCCGTCCTCGCCGCTGCCGGTCTGGTTCGGCCCCGTATCATCCAGCCGTTTCTCGTCGACCAGGATGCGGACTGAGGCAGAATCGAGATCATCAAATTGCCCATGGCGGATCGACCAAATGCAGGCCACCAGCGCCGATCCCCCCAACAGCAATGCAATCGGCAACGCGATCGTCAAAACACTCATATGACGGGTTCCATGGTGGGAGGAGGACTTGTTCGTGGCGACGATTTTGATTGATTCGCATCCGCCGCCGCTGCATCGACGACTGGCGTGGCAAGCGTCATCGTCAATACGGTCAATGAACTGATTGGCATCAAGATGGCCGCGATCAGCGGGCTGATGATTCCCGTCATCGCCAACACCGCGGCAATCCCATTGTAGCCAATGGAAACTGCAAAATTTTGCCGAATCGAACGAGCGGTTCGTTTAGCGGTCTTCGTCAGCGTGACGATGCCTTCGAGCCGGCTGTTGCCAATCAAAATCGGTGCCGCCGCAAGACTTGCGTTCGCTCCGCCTCGAAGTGCCACCCCGACATCGGCTGCCGCCAAGGCCGCGGCGTCGTTGACGCCATCACCGACCATCGCGACCACATGCCCGTCTTGTTTCGCCCGCTGGATCGCCGCTAACTTTTGTTCGGGAGATTGGTCCCCTAAGGCGAGCTTGGCGTCGATGCCCAATCGATTAGCCACTTCACGCACAATCGAGCCGTGGTCCCCCGACAACATCGCGACCTTCCATCCGCTATCACGCAATTGAGCGATGACTTGCTTGGCTTCGCTGCGCAGCGGGTCGCTGACGCCAAAGAGGGCCTCGATCCGTTCGTCCACCACGACCAAGATCGGCGTGGACCCGGATGCCAGGATCGTTTCGATCTGTTCTTGCTCGAGCGGACATACGGCGAGGTCCAATTGATCGACCAGTTTCAGGCTGCCGATCGTGAAACGTCGTCCTTGCACTACTCCTTCGACGCCGACGCCGACGCGGTTTTGCACGTCGGTCGCTGTGATCGAGTCGACGTCGCTGTTTCGTTGGTATGCGGCGATGGCTCGGGCGATCGGATGTCCGATGGTTGATTCGATCGCTTGCACTCGCTGCAAAATCTCTGCTTCGCCGAACCAGTGTGTGACTTGCATCCGCCCTTGCGTGAGCGTTCCCGTTTTGTCGAAAAAGATCGTTCCGGGTTTCGAGAATTGTTCCAGCGATTCACCCGAGCGAACCAGGATGCGTCGTTCGGCAAGTCGGCCGACCGCAACGGCAATCGCCAGCGGAGTGGCCAACGCCAACGCGCAGGGACAGGCGACAATCAGCAAGGCAACGCTGTGATTGATCGCAAGCGACGGATCGACATGCCACCATGCAGCAACGGTGACGACCGCCAGCACCATCACCACGCTGACGAACCATCCACCCACGCGATTAGCCAATTGAACGATTGGAGTTTTGCTTGCTGCCGCCTCGGCAACCGACTGAGAAAGCGCACCAAGCCGAGTGGCTTCGCCCATGGCGGTGGTTTCCACATGAATGACCGACTCGATGTTTTCTGTACCGGCTTCGACATCCGATCCAACACCGATCGCGACTGGTCGACTTTCCCCGGTCAACAGCGATCGATCGAGATGCGATTGTCCTCGAACTACGCGTCCGTCCACCGGAATGCTTTCTCCAGGTTCGACGCGGACGATGTCGCCTGGCCTGATTTCGGATGCCGGAACACGCGTCAGCCTTTCATCCTCGTCCACTCGCGTGGCCGCATTGGGCGTCAAGTTTAGGAGGGCTGAAATCGCACGTCCGGCGGAGTGCTGTTGACGAAGCTGCACCCAGCGACCGACCAACAAAAAAAACACCAGCGTCGCGATCGAATCGAAGTAAACTTCCGACGAAGTCTCGAACAATCCATAGATGCTGGCGATCACCCCGGCGGATAACCCAAGGGCGACCGGCAAATCCATGTGCGGTACTCGCAAGCGAATCGAGGCCACCGCGCCTCGCAAGAACACGCGGCCTGGAAAGATCACCGCGGCCACGCCCAGCCCCACGCCGGTGAACCGCAGCAGATTGCGTTGAGATTCCTCGATTCCCGAAAACGCTCCGGCGTATAGCGCCACCGCAATCCACATCGCGTTCATCGCACAAAAGCCAGCGATCGCAACATCGACAAGCAGCCGCCGACTCTCTTGGTTGCTGGCGTTTCGTTCGTCTGATTCATCAAGCGGCACCACGCGATAACCGATCGTTTTTAGCAGCCGTCCGAGTTGGCTGAGTTTGACAACGCTCGGATCGTAAACCAATTCGACCGATCGCGAATGCATTTGCACCGATGCAGAATGCCATCCGGCGACATGATTGGGGGCTTGCTCGATTAACCATGCGCATGCGGCACAGTGCAGCCCGCGGATCGATAAGCGGACCCGAGCCAATTCGATGCCGTTGGGGCCAATCCCCTGTTTGACCACCGAAGGAAATAACAGTTTAGGATCGTCCAGATCGTCAAACGAATCGCGACCTCGATCCTCGAGCGTTTCAGAGGGACCACAATCACGCAGTGCGTAATAGTCCTCGAGTCCCCAGCCATGAATCAATTCCCAGGCCCCTTTGCAGCCATTGCAGCAGAACGCGGGCGCAGAATCATTGTCGGGCTTGGGAGCGGGCAAGCCACAATGCACACACTCGACCGTTTGCCCCGTTTGCAGGGGGTCCGTAGTCGAGCTCATGGGTCGACCGTTTGGGGTGAGAGGGCATCGGTGCTGGCACAACAGGGGCACTCGCTCGGCTGGCCGTCAGAAACCGTTTCAGCACAGCACGGCAGCGGTTCGTCTTTCAAATCGATCAGCGACGTTGTCGTGATTTCATCGCCAAGCGTCGGAGCCACCAAGCTCGAAACGTCCACCGCCGCACGACCGGTGACTGTATAAAGTCCGGTCACGATCAGAAACACACTCGCCGCGATCGGCAACATGCCTCGCAGCTTCGGCGTCAACGAGTGAATGCCGACCAACATCGTGGTCAGCGCTGGAAGCGTCCCGATCCAAAAGGCGAACATCACAACCACTGCGGGCAACACGCCACCGGTTCCCGCAGCGACCAATACAAACAAATACAACCAACCGCACGGTAACCAAGTCGTGATCAAGCCGCCTAGGTAGGCGCGTGACACCGCGGTTTGCCGATCCAACAGCGGTTTGAATCGCTTCAGCACCGCGGCGACCGTCGAAGGCCCCGAGGTCGTTGCCGAACTCAGCAGCGGGCGGTTAAACCGCGGGTGCAATTTTGCCAAGCGAAACAGTCCGACGGCGATCAACAAACTGCCGGCGACCTTGGCCGCCGCCGATTGGAAACCGACCATGTCGCCACCGATCGAAACGGCGGCTCCTAAAATCCCCGCCGCCGTGCCGGCGATCAAATACGTGCTCAGCCGGCCAACGTGGTACGCACTGATCGTCGCCCGGCTTGATCCGCCGCCGGTGACCCACAGCGCCAGCGGTCCGCACATGCCAACGCAATGCAGACTGCCAAGCAAACTCGCTACCATCACCGCCATCGCCAGCGTCAACACGATTAGTTTCCCTTCGTCAGCCGACGCTGCGTTTGAGTGACGAGCATGTCCTGCGAATGGACAAATTGTTGGTCTTGGTCATTGGTGACGTCGATCTCGATTTTCCATAACCCATCCGCAGAGAAACAGTCTTCGGCAACGACCACGCCGTTTGAGTTTGGCTGAATCGAAAACGTTTTCACCTCCGCGGCGCGGGCGTAGTGATACATGTGGATGGTTCCCGATGCGATTCGGATCGGTTTGCCATCGGTGTCGGACAAAACGCCCTGCAGCGTCGCGGTGTGTTGACCCGGAATTGGCACTAACGTCAATTTCCAACCGAGTTCGCGTGAGACGCTTTCGGATTTTCTGTGGTCATCCCATTCAAGCGATTTCTGGTAGTAGTCGGGAAGGACTGCGGCCGACGGATCGCCGGTGGCCAACATGATGGCGACGACCCCCACGGCGACTTGTAACGACAACAGCCCAACCACCAAACCGCCCCAACGAATGGCGGCGTTGCGATTGGCGATGCGGTTGAATTCGGGCATGCGGTTCGTTGTGGTTGTCTTTTCGATCATCGTCGTGGACCTAGTAATTGCATTTTGAGGGTGCGCTCGTTGCCGGCGTCATCGCGAATTCGCAGCTCTCCTGCGACATTGCCTCCAGGGCCAAACACTTCCCCCGGAACTTCGACCACCAACGGGACAAGTTCGGTTGCGTTGCTGTCCAGCTTGGGACTGTCGTCACCGATCTCGCGAATGATCGCCGACTCAGGCTTCACCACCTCGACGGTGTATTCACGCGGTTCGTTGCTGCGGTTGACGAGTCGCAATCGGAATTGGTTGCTGACGTTGCCGGTCACATGTCGGTGAAACGGGTTGCCTTTGCCGCGAATCAAACGAGCATCAAACGCGTACTTGGTCGACAACACGGCAAGGAAACCGATGCCCACCGCCACAAGCAACATGGGGTAAGCGACGGTGCGAAAGCGAAAGAATTTAAGTTGCTTGCCATCCAGGGCGTCTTGAGAACTGTAGCGAATCAGCCCCGTCGGTTTGCCCACCTTGGTCATCACATCGTCGCATGCATCGATACACTGGGTACAGTTGATGCATTCCAATTGCAATCCATCGCGTATGTCGATCCCGGTCGGGCAAACGCGAACGCATTGGTGGCAATCGACACAGTCGCCTGCGCCATCGCCCGCCACATGTTTCCCTCGTTTGCGAGGCTCGCCCCGTTTCGTGTCATAGGCGACGATCATGCTTTGCCGATCCAACATCACCGATTGAAAGCGTCCGTAGGGACATGCAATCAAGCAGAGTTGCTCTCGGAAAAACAGGAAGTCAAACAGCATCAAGCCGGTTGTCACGCCCATCACCATAAAGGCCGCGGGGTGTTCGATCGGTGAGCTGCGGATCCACTGGGCAAGGCGATCGGTGCCGACAAAGTATGCTAAAAACGTGTGGGCGAGAAACATGCACAGCACCACGTAGACGGCCCAGCGAGCGATCCGCCGCCAACCTTCGATCGGTCGTTTGGCTTGTCCCCCTTTGCCCACGGTGCCCTCGAACCAACGGTCGATAGGCCGGAACAGGTATTCCATGTAGACCGTTTGCGGACAGGCCCAACCACACCAAATGCGTCCGGTCAACGCGGTGGCCAACACGATCGTCAAAAACACGCCCAGCATCACCAGCGCCAACAACAACGTGTCGGTGGGCAAGAAGACATGGCCCAAGAAAACGAAGCGTCGGGCCGGCACGTCCAACAAAATCGGCGGCAATCCTCCGATGCGAACGTGAGGCAACACGACGAAGAAGGCGACCAAGCCGTAGGCGATCCAGCGTCGCCATTTCCACCAAAACCCGGTCGACAAGGTTGGCCGCAGCCAGCGCCGTGAACCGTCTTTTTCAAGCGTGCTAAGCACATGATCGGGTGACTCGAGCATGCTGCTGTTGGTTGATTCGCTGCCTGAAATCACCGGCAACTGTTTTGCATCATTCATCGTTACGCCTCCTTCAATAGAAGCGGAAATAACTGCAGCGGTTCGTTTCGGTTTGTGATTCGAACCGGATGCGTGTGCGGATTTTTCCGCGGTGGCGACAAGTACTCCGGTTGCCGGAGCCTCGCCGCAGGGATTGCCAAGTGATGTTGGCAATTGGGTTCGTTAGGTCGATGCCTTTTTAGGTCCCGTCGACGCAGCGTCGTCGGTTTCATCGTCCGTGTTTGCTTCCTCATCGGAAGTTTCTTCCTCCGGCGGCGCTTCGGGCCATGGTGGGATCACGCGTCCTTCGGCGGGTTTGCCGTCGGCGACTTCGGTGCCACGCAAACTAGCGACATAGCTGGCGGCCAACACCAATTCGTTGGGGGACAGTCGTGTTTTCCAAGCTGGCATCGCTCCGCCTGCCGCCCCGTTCTCGAGGACGTGCAAAATATCGCCGATGTCTTTTACGTTCTTGTATGCTTCGTCGGTCAGGTTCGGGCCAACCAAACCGCCGCCTTCCGCCCCGTGACAGGAAACGCAATTGGTTTTGAAGACCGATTTGCCAACACGCAGCCAATTGGGTTCGTTCAAAAATTTCACCACGGTGGCACGATCCATCTTCAATTCGCCGATCTCTGCGAATTGCAAACGGATGTTCTCCGCGAGTGCTTTGTCATAGCGTTCGGTGGCCGTTCGTCCTTCGCCTCCGCCGTGGTAGAACGCGGCGTAGGGAAACGCAAACAGGATCGATCCGATGAACATCCATTTCCACCAACCCGGCAGCGGATTGTCAAACTCTTGGATGCCGTCATAGGCATGGCCGGTCAACGGATCATCCGGGATCTCGCCCACGATCGGCTCTTGCTCGACACCATCTTGGTTTTTCGGATTATTGCCCATCGCGAGGAGTCTCCACATTGTCGGATAGCGGGATAGCTGCAAATCGGTCGGTCGCGTTACGCGACAATCGCATCGTGGCGAAGAACATCAAACCGAAGGCAAAGCAGAACAACGCCAGTGCAATTTCTGCACAGTCGCTGTAATCGATGGCTCGGATCACATCAGTAAGCATGGTTCAAATTCACTAGGCGTGAGAAATTCGTTGTTGTCTCGCGGTCCCGTCACGGAAGTCCGTAGCGGCTTGTTGTTTTAGTCGTACGATGGACTTCCTAGTCCGTCGAATTCGCCATTGACGGACTAGGAGGTCCATCCTACACCCCTCGCCACAGGAACCTTCACTAAATCAACAAGCCGTCAAGACGTTCGTTGGTTTTACCAAAAGCTCCCCGTCGCAATCTCGTTACCGAGCCGCCACCTCTTCGGCAGCGGGTTCTTCGGCCGTGGCCGGATCTGCCGGCGTTTCTTCTTTAGCTTTGGGTTCCGGGGTCGCGAAGATGTCCGTTCCCACACGCTGCAGAAACGCAATCAATGCGATCGCCTTGGTATCAAACGTCATCAGCTCGCCACGTTGCACGGGCCCGCCTTGCGAGACCACGTCGGCGGCGATCACCTCGGCTTGCTTGCGAGCAATGTCGGCGGAATCGGCGATGTCAAAGTCGTAGGGGGCTCCCAACGCTTGGGCGGCCCAAACGCGATCGGGGATCATGTCAAAGTTGATCTTTGTGTCGAGCAAATGGATGTAGCTTGGCATCACGCTACCCGGTGACACCTGCTGCGGATCCTCTAGGTGCAACCAATGCCACAAACTGCTCTGCTTGCCCCCTTCGCGAGCCAAGTCGGGACCGATGCGGCGGCTGCCCCATTGGAACGGACGGTCATAGATGAATTCGCCCGCCTTGCTGTATTCGCCATAACGTTTCGTTTCGGCTACAAACGGACGCACCATCTGTGAATGACAGTTGTAACAGCCTTCGGCGACAAAGATGTCGCGACCGGCAAGCTCGAGCGGCGTGTAAGGTTTTACCGTCGCGATCGTGGGCACGTTGCTGCGAATCAAGAACGTCGGAATGATCTCAAACAGACTGGCAATCACGACCGCCAACGTGGTCAAAACGGTGAACCGTACCGGCAATCGTTCCCAGCGGCGGTGCCAATCCATCTTGCCAAACACATCAAGCTTTTTAGCCGATTCCAGCACCGGGACGTTATCCAGTGCACTGGTCGTGTCGATCGTTTCTTCCGGCACTTCCTTGGACAAACGCGGCGTGTGGTAAACCGGCACTGCGTAGGTGGGTGGACGGGTGGTCCAGGTCATGAACCAATTGACGGCCATGATCAAGATGCCCGAGACAAACAGCAGGCCGCCCAGCACACGCAGCCACCATAGCGGCACGATCGATTGGATCGTTTCGATGAAGTCGGGATAGACGAGGTTTCCGGTTTCGTCCATCGCTCGCCACATCAAACCTTGCATCAAGCCGGCGGCGTAGATTGGCACGATGTACAGCAGAATGCCGATCGTTCCGATCCAAAAGTGAGCCGAGGCCGCCTTGGTGCTCCACAACTTGGTTTGGAACAACCGTGGCAACAACCAATACAGCATTCCGAACGTCATCATGCCGTTCCATCCGAGGGCTCCGGCGTGAACGTGAGCGATCGTCCAATCAGTGTAGTGGCTCAGCGCGTTGACGCTTTTCACACTCAACAGTGGGCCTTCGAAAGTTGCCATCCCGTAGAACGTGACTCCGACGACGAAGAATTTCAAAACGGGATCGACGGCGACTTTTTGCCAAGCCCCACGAAGCGTTAGCAGTCCGTTGATCATTCCGCCCCATGATGGCATCCACAACATCACGCTAAACAGCATCCCCAGCGTCGAAGCCCATTCGGGAAGTGCGGTGTAATGCAAATGGTGAGGTCCAGCCCAAATGTAAATGAACACCAACGACCAAAAGTGGATGATCGAAAGCTTGTAGCTAAAGACCGGTCGGTTGGCCGCTTTGGGCAAAAAGTAATACATCAAGCCAAGAAACGGAGTCGTCAAGAAAAACGCCACCGCGTTGTGGCCGTACCACCACTGCATGAACGCGTCTTGGACACCCGCATAGATCGGATAGCTTTTGCCCAGACCGATCGGAACGACGAGGTTGTTGAAGACGTGCAGTACCGTCACGGTGACAATCGTGGCGATATAAAACCACAATGCCACGTACATGTGCCGCTCGCGACGATGGATCAGCGTCATCAAGAAATTGATGCCAAAGAACCCTGCCCACACGACGGCGATCGCCAAATCGATTGGCCACTCTAGTTCGGCGTACTCCTTGCTTTGCGTGATCCCCATCGGCAGCGTCGCAGCCGCCGCGACGATGATCGCTTGCCAACCCCAGAAATGCAGCCGGCTTAACGCATCGCTCCACATCCTGGCTTTGCACAATCGCTGGGTGCTGTAGTAGACGGCCGCGAAGATCGCGTTGCCTGCGAACGCGAATATCGCCGCGTTGGTATGTAGCGGACGAAGTCGACCAAAGCTCAGCCATTCCAGTTCGCCAAAGATCTTTGGCAAAACCAACAAGATCGCGACGATCAATCCGACCAGCGTGGCGACGAGACCCCAAAACAGCGTCGCCGTCGCGAACTTCCGCACGATATCGTCGTCGTAGGAATAGGTATCGATTTGAGCGTCAAGATTCGCTTCGCCTTCATGTTGTTCAGGAAATCCTGAATGAGTCTCGATCGACAAGTGTCTCTTCCTTTGATCACAAACGAGTGGTGCGAGCTGAAAGGTTCAGCCAACGGTGAGGTTCATTTTCGGCGAACGCGATGTGGATGCTTCGCGATTCGGATTCGCCGCCACCCTCTGAAAATGTATCTAACAACCTGAACGCCAAACGAGGTTTTGCCAATGTGGCAGGCTGTCGCAAGCGTGTTCAAATTCGTTTTTGCAGCTGGAATTTCCGCTAAAAACGAATCGTCGTCAATACAAGTCCGGCTGGTTCAGGGCAATCCATCTGACGGTCGTGATGAGCCCATTTGCACGATCCATTGGTGGATCGAGCAAATGGGCGCGCCCGTCACGTCAAACATCCATCCGCACTAGCTCTAGCGGGCTACGCTTCATCGTGGTGGGAGGCTAATTGTACTCGGTCTGAATTCCTGTCGCTGCCTCCTTGACCGGCCAAAACAAGGCAAAAAAACTTCGTTTCTTAGGTGAACGCACTGCATCGGAGGCCTTTGCTTCTGTTGCCGCAAAGGACGAGGCAACGAGCCCGCCCAACCGTAGTGGACGAAGCAACGAGTCCCGGCAGCTGTCAAAATCCTGCAAGGATTCGTAGCGACGTCCACGACGCGTGAAATTTCACGGGTCGGTCATCGCAATTCTTCAAGGCTGCTCTTGGATCAATCGAAATTGACTCGGTTTCGCACCGTCGCTCCGCCCGACAAATTCGCCACCGTGAACCTGTGCTGCTTCAAAATGCGTGCGGCGATATGGCCGCGAACGCCAACGGCACACGATACGACCGTGGGTAGCGACGGATCGAGCTCGCCGATTCGCTCTCGCAGTTCATCGACCGGGATGGCAATAACCCCTGCTTCGGATTCGCTGCTCAGCGGCGATCCGGCCAGCGGTGTCCGCTCGATCTCGCCGGCGGTGCGGACATCGACCACTTGTTTGCCCGCTAAATCGGCATCGCTGTCGCAAAATGTTTCGATACCATCGAGCTGGTTGCAAGCGGCGAACGCGGCCATATGAACAGGATCCTTGGCCGATCCAAGTGGCGGAGCGTAGCTGAGGTCGACGCCGCTGAGTTGTCGAACCGAGCCTTCGAATTGCATGGCCGTGGCGATCACGTCGATTCGTTTATCAACGCCTGCACCGCCGACGGCTTGCGCACCGAGGATCTTTCCCGTTTCCGCCTGGTACACCAATTTCAGAGTCATCACCTCGGCTCCGGGATAGTAGCCCGCGTGATTTTTAGCCACGATCGTGACGCTGGCCGCGTCGACCCCCATTCGTTTTGCCATGCCACGCGACAATCCCGTCATCGCCGCACTGACGCCAAACACCCGGACCACCGACGTCCCTTGCACGGTCGGCATCGGGTCGCTTTGGCCGGTCGCAGCATGCTGTCCCGCCAGTCGTCCCGCCCGATTGGCCGGGCCTGCCAAGGAAACTCGCATCCGTTTTCCGGTCGGACCGAACCGATATTCCGCCGCGTCACCGACTGCGTAAATATCGGGATCGCTGGTTTGCATGAAGTCGTTGGTCGCAATCCCGCCGGTGACTCCGATCTCCAATCCCGCATCAACAGCAAGTTGGATGTTGGGTTGCACGCCAGTCCCCATCACAACCAAATCGGTCGCGATCGTGCTGCCGTCGCTCAAGCGGACCTCGGTCACTTGGTTATTGCCGTCGGTGACCAAACCGGTGACGCTGCGGCCCAGCAGCAGCGAAACTCCTTTGGCTTCGATCTCATCGGCGATCGGCCGAGCCATCTCCGGATCAAGCAGTGGCAATACTTGCGGTTGCAGTTCTACCAGCGTGGTGTTGAGTCCCCGCTGGGCAAGCTGTTCGACCATTTCCAGCCCGATATAGCCCGCACCGACAACGACTGCGTTTTTTGTTTGTTTGTCGTCGACGATCGCCTTGATGCGATCGGTGTCATTCAAGTTTCGCAGGCTGAGAACATTTTCGGCATCCGCGCCATCCAGATTGGGGCGAATCGGCGACGCACCGGGCGCCAGGATCAATTTGTCGTAATCGATCCAAGTGATCCCCGAAGTTTCACCGCAACGGACTTCCACCCGTTTGTTTTGGCGATCAATCGACAACGCCTCGTGTCGCGTCCGCACATCCAAGCGAAATCGGCGGCGTAAAAATTCGGGCGTGGCGACAAGCAGCGAGTCGCGTTTAGGAATTTCTTCGCCAATATGATACGGCAAGCCACAATTCGCGAACGACACGTCAGGATCTTTCTCTAACAGAATGATCTCAGCGGTTTCATTCATCCGGCGGGCTCGCGTTGCCGCCGACGCCCCGCCGGCGACCCCACCAACAATGACAATGGTAAGCGGCTTGGTGGCATTCATCGTGATTGGGTTCCTTCGTATCGCGGAGGCTGCAAATATCGTAAGTTAGAGAACTATCGACAATCGGGGCTCTTGGGAAGCCCCGTTTTCGCGCGGCCGCGTCGATCGATCGCACCCGGATGTCCCCCGTTTAGGATAGGTTGCGACGAGCTGTCGCAGTTTGTGGATCCCCTGCGTAATAGCGATGCCTCGAATTACACCCGCCCGATTTGCTTTGGTCGCCAATGGCGGATTGGTTTTCGGTTTTTTGCTCGCGACCTTTCTTGTCGATCCAGCGTTCGCCTGGGGCATCGTGTTGATGGGCTGCAGTTTGATCTACTCGGGATCGAGCGGTTTTTGCGGATTTGCCGTGATCTTTGCGAAACTCGAGTCGTTTTTGGGGAAGTCGAAGGCACCGTAGGCCAAGGTTTCATCCCAGAGCAATGGCCGTTCACTCACGAAAACGCATTCACCGGTACCGTGATCGCCAACGCGGCGAAGCATTTTCGTAGCGGAACTCGTCAAACGGCTTGTTGATTTAGTCGTACGATGGACTTCCTAGTCCGTCGAATACACGATTGACGGACTAGGAAGTCCATCATGCCCCTTTGCCGCAGGAAACTTCATTAAATCAACAAGCTGTCAAGAGTTTCGGGGGCATGCACCGTGAAACGAAAGTCTTGATGGGCTGTTGATTTAGTCGTACGACGGACTTCCTAGTCCGTCGAATGCACGATTGACGGACTAGGGAGTCCATCATACACCCCTTGCCGCAGCAAACTCCACTAAATCAACAAGCCGCTGGCGGCTTCCGCGACGTTGCCGATCGCCTGCGGCGAACCCAAAGACGACCATTGAATTTGACCGGGAACCGCCGGGAATTTACTCGCTCGTCGCTTTGCGTCGCTGTTCTTCCCGCCACGCGTACCACGGATAAAGCAGGGCTCCAAAGGCAATCGTGCCCCATCCGACGGCGGCTTGCACCGGTGAATTTACCGCCGACAACGTCGCCGCCAACAGCGTGCCGCCGACAAATACGATCGGGGTGATCGGGTACAGCAGCGGCCGAATTCGATCGCCCGATTTCCCTCGCACCCAAAACAGTAGACTTGCCGTCAGCGCCGCACTGACCGACAGCGTGAAACCGAGGTAGCTCAGCAAGCGCTCGAGGTTGGACACGTGAATCACGATGATTCCCAAGATGGCCTGAGTCCAAATCGCGGCGACCGGAGGTTTGCCGGTGATTTGGCCCGAGAAGCGGAACCAGCCAGGCAAGAATCCATCTTCGGCCATCTTCGCGTAGACCCGCGGACCACTCATGATCATCGCGGAAACCGACGTAAACAGTCCCACCAGGATCACGACTCGGACAAAACTGGCAAACGTGGCTCCGGCAATCGCTTCGGCGGCCTTGGTGGCGACATCGGGTTGACCTACGATCGCTTCGCTCGGTGCGGCCAACACAAACACGGCGTTTAGCAGCAGATAACAAAGCGTCACTAGGCACGTGCCCCACAGCATCGCCCGCGGCACATTGCGGCTCGCGTTGTTCACTTCGCCTGCGATATAGACGGCCGCGTTAAAACCGCTGAAGCTAAGCGAGATGTACATCAATTGAGTGGCAAACGTCAACGAAAACGTCGTCCAGGGTACGGCTTCGTTTGTCACCGCTTTGGCTGGCACGTCCACCGGTGCACTGGAGCGCATCACAACGGCGATCACTACAAAAGCCGCGATCAACACGAATTTTAAAATCACCACGAGATCTTGAACCCGAGCTCCCGGGCGTACCCCAACCGTATGCAGGATCGCCGCCAAAACGACGACGGTCGTGGCGATGCTGCCCTTGGGCATGGTGTCTTGCCAGCCGAGATAGGCTTCGAAGGTGGTCGCGGCAAATGCGATCGCACCCGTAAAACCGGCCAGCAGCGAGACCCAACCGGCCATCAAGCCCGCAATCGGGTGCAGTTTGCGAGAAAGAAACAAATACTCGCCGCCCGACTCGGTCAATTCACGAGCCAACGCGCCGTAACAAATCGCGCCACAGATCGCGATCACGCCACCGGTGCCCCACGCCGCCAGTACCCACGCAGGCGATCCAAGTGCGGCCAACGTGAATCCGCTGGTCGTATAGACCCCCGCGCCGATCATGCTGGCCGCGACCAAGAACATCGCCGAACCTAAACCGAGCGGTGTGTGTGGGGGCGGGGTTGTCTCGTTGTCGACCTTTGATTCGAGTGATTCGTTATTCATCGCCCGCCTGGTCCGGCTTGCGAAATTCGAGGAAGTAGTTTTCTTTAAAACCAGGGATCTTGCGTTCGGCGGTCAGTTCAAAACCAACCGATTGCACTTCGTCGATGAAGGTCTCTTTGCCGGCGCGAACGTGACCGAGGGTCCATTCGCGAGACACCCCGGGGATTCGCTCAAAATCGATAATCACCACCCGTCCGCCTGGGCGAAGCGAATTAAAGATCGATTGCATTGTTTGTTCGGGAAATTCAAAGTGGTGGTAGACGTCACAGATGAACGCCAGGTCGACCGAGTCCGGCGGTAAGCAAACCGAATCATCATCGCACATCACCGTGGTGACATTTTCGACGCCGCGTTGATCAAACTGGTCCACCAAGTACTGGACAAATTTGGGCGAGATGTCCACGGCGTAGACCCACCCTTTGGAGCCAACCGCAGTGGACATTAGCAGCGAGTAAAATCCGGTGCCGGCACCGACATCGGCGACCCGGTCGCCCGGTTTCAGGTTCAATCCTGCCATGATCGCATCGCGAGCGTGGTAGACCTCGCGGCTTTCGACTTCAAACCGCTCGACCCACGCTTGCACATCCATTTCCGGATCAAGGAAGCTGTCGTTGATCCCTGGATTGACGCTCGCCGCTGGCGAAATGGTCGCGGTCTGCGCGATCAGCGGGGTGGGCGAGAGTAACAGGAGCAGCGTGAGCGAGAGCAAGTCAAAACGCTTCATTGGATCCTCGGTCAGGTAGGGGGGAGAGACTCGGCGATGATTGTAGTCAAAACAAGCGAGCCGAGTCCGCAGGGGGAGCGTGTTCGCAATAAAAGATGAAATCGCCAAACGCCAGCAACAACCCGCCAATGGCTCGCGTCGCAATGGCGCCAGCAATATCTTCGCCGTAGCGCGGACTCTGGTAGAAAATAAGACGGGGCCCGCAGCGTTCATGAACCGAATGGGAAAAGAAGCCGGCAAAAAAATGGGTGGCAAAAATATTGAAAAGCAGGAACTTGGAGATTCATCTTTTTGCCCTCCATGTTTTTGCCGAGGTTTTCTTCATTCTCTGAAACACCTGCGGCGACAGCTTATGGCCCGATGTGTGGGTATCGAAGGTATCGCAGTTTTAAAGTGCCGGAGGCACGGCAGCACGTAGCATGGGGCGTGAGCCCCATGAGGGCTGTTGGCAAACGTCACGGCAGCCCCGGAGGGGCGACAGCAACTCTTCCCCGCAATGCGAACGTTGGTAGGAAGAGGGAGGTAGGAAATAAGAAGGGGGGCCCGCAGAGTTCATGAACCGAATGGGAAAAGAAGCCGGCAAAAAGATGGGTGGCAAAAATATCGGGAAAGTAGGCTGCTAGTGAATCATCTTTTTGCCACCTGTTATCTTCGCTGGTGTGATGTCCGGCTATCGAATGGTTTTAAAGGTTACGAGTTCATTTTTGATATTGGCCCAGTGAATCGCATTGAGCGAAGTGTGATTGAGCAATCGCTTTGCATGAGTTTGGAATGACTCTTCACCTTTTGACAGTGCGGTCAATTTGAACGCGATTCCGGGTGCCACAAGTCCCATGGGCTGTTCGCCAAGGTGCCCCTGGCGGCCGTTGACACTCACGAGCTGATTGCCGGATTCTTCGCCGTGCAGGCAGTGTTGCAGCGCTTGCTCGTATAGTGACAGGCAGAGTCCCGTTCCCCAGTCCCGCAGCAGGAGCACTAAGTGCGCATAAAATTCGTGTGCCCCAGGTGCGGAAAAATCAAAGTGGTTGCTGTCTATCTTGAATTGCCTTAAGTCCGCCAATCGCTGATGGCAGTTCACAAACTCGTGTTGGACTTGATCGGGTTGTGTATTGACAATTTTGGCGTGTGACAAATCGAACAGAAGCAGATATTGCATGGCCTGGCTCCGATGTTTCGGGTGGATGGTATCAGCAACCTTGAATTCGAACAGGCCGGAGCCCGAAACGATAACGTCGGCAAACAGTCGCTTAACAAAGGAACCATGAATCAACTCTACCAATACTTCGATCTCCACATCATGCATTCGAGCCGCTAGCTCTCTTTTGTAAATCTTTTCGTCGAATAATCGTCCGAACTCGTTGTGGATCTCGAAAACGTGTTGCATGACACCATAAGACAAGTCTTTGAACTCGTGCTGGGAGATCCGGGTGGTTTTGATGGAGGGGACAACTGGCATCATAAAATCCTCCAGGAGAAGAAACTGCGAATAAATGAATGCACAGTGTGGATCCATTTAGTGTACGTCTACGGGAATGGGGCGTCGACGAATTAGCATGGGAAGAAGCCGACAAAAAGATGGATGGCAAAAAGATCGGAAAGCAGAAACCTGAAGATTTGTCTTTTTGCCCCACATGTTCTTGCCGCTTTTTTATTCGGCTGCGTGACACTCTAGGAACTTCCGTCGCTCACTGGCGGACCGGTCGCGATAGCATCTACACCAAGCAAGAACGATTGTTTTTGCGTCAACTTGAAGCGACAGAGTCATGGCAGCATTGGCGTGATCCCCATCTGGGCTGGTGCCAAACGTCACCAAAGCCCAAAGCGGCAACAGCAATATCTTCGTCACAATGCGGACGTTAGTAGGGAACGGGAAGTAAGAAAATAAGAAGCGAGCCGTAGCGTTCATCTTGCGAATTGAAAAAGACCGGCAAAAAGATGGGTGGCAAAAACATCGGAAAGCAGAAACCTGGAGATTTGTCTTTTTGCCCTCCATGTTTTTGCCGCTTTTTTTCTTCGGCTGCGTGGCACTCTAGGAACTTCCGTCGCTCACTGGCGGATCGGTCGCGATAGCATCTACACCAAGCAAGAACGATTGTTTTTGCGTCAACTTGAAGTGCCAGAGTCATGGCAACATTGGCGTGATCCCCATCTGGGCTGGTGCCAAACGTCACCAAAGCCCCGGAGGGGCGACAGCAAACTCTTCGCCGCAATGCGGGCGTTAGTAGGGAACGGGAAGTAAGAAAATAAGAAGCGAGCCGTAGCGTTCATCTTGCGAATTGAAAAAGACTGGCAAAAAGATGGGGGGCAAAAACATCGGAAAAGTAGGCGGCTAGAGTTTTATCTTTTTGCCCTCCATGTTTTTGCCGCTTTTTTTCTTCGGCTGCGTGACACTCTAGGAACTTCCGTCGCTCACTGGCGGATCGGTCGCGATAGCATCTACACCAAGCAAGAACGATTGTTTTTGCGTCAACTTGAAGTGCCAGAGTCATGGCAACATTGGCGTGATCCCCATCTGGGCTGGTGCCAAACGTCACCAAAGCCCCGGAGGGGCGACAGCAAACTCTTCGCCGCAATGCGGACGTTAGTAGGGAACGGGAAGTAAGAAAATAAGAAGCGAGCCGTAGCGTTCATCTTGCGAATTGAAAAAGACTGGCAAAAAGATGGGGGGCAAAAACATCGGAAAAGTAGGCGGCTAGAGTTTTGTCTTTTTGCCCTACATGTTTTTGCCGACGTTCGCTTCATTCTCTGAAACACCTACGGCGACAGCATATGGCCCGATGTGTGGGCATCGAAGGTATCGCAGTTTTAAAGTGCCGGAGGCACGGCAGCACGTAGCATGGGGCGTGAGCCCCATGGGGGCTGTGAAGCATTTTCTCTTATGGCGTTTGTGCTAATTTAGCGTAGCGGAAGTCGTCAAGACTTTCGTTTCATGACGTATGCCCCCCGAAACTCTTGACGGCTTGTTGATTTAATCCAAATGCAAATCGTAGCAGTGAGCCGTGGGCCGTAAGGCACCGGGTAACGCGTGGGACCCGGCCGCTGACGCGTCGCGGCTCATTAAATCAACAAGCCGTTGACGGCTTGTTGATTTAGTGAAGTTTCCTGCGGCAAGGGTCGTATGATGGACTTCCTAGTCCGTCAATGGTGGATTCGACGGACTAGGAAGTCCATCGTACGACTAAATCAACAAGCCGTTGACGAGTTCCGCTACAGGAAATGCTTCACAGCGTTGCCTCTGGGGGCTAATTATTAGGCGTGACAATCCAGAGTCTTTCGGCGGTGCACAGGATTGCGGAATCGCAGCCTGGAAAGAACTGCAGTGTCAAGCGATTCGCATGTCCTTCGGGGATGATCCGAAACTGGTTAATCGTTCCCGTATCGCGATTCTGCCGATAGGCAATGCGTCTATCTTGTTCGTGCCACCAGATCACCGAATCGGTCATCGCAATCGGCCTGGTCCTTGATGGTAAATCCACCAACCCAATCTCGTACCACCGATCTTCGTTGAGCTTGAACAGTCGCCACCGCCGCTCTTTGGCGTCAACATCGTATCGGCCGACGACGAATTCGTATTCAGCCGTTCGTCGAAACTCCCTGCTCTGAAACCCACCGGCGGGAAAACGCGAGAATTGGTTGGCATCAAGTTCGTATCGCCAAACACCATTGCGATTGGAGTAAACGCCTGACTCTAAATCGTATCCTTCATCCATCACGATAATGACTCGGTTCTCATCTTGCGCCATCATCAACCCACAGCGAGCACCCGGAAAATCATCCAAGGGTGTTTTCGCATCTTTTCTTTGGCATGACGCAAGCAATTCGACCTGCTTTGTTTGCAAATTGATCGAGACGAAGTTTGCGTCGGCTCGTTCTTCCCCAACCCAGCTCAATAGGTTGCCGCCGACCGGCAATACCTGCTGGATGCAATTCGATGAAAGTCCCCAGCTCGTATCGATTTTGAATGCAGGAGCACCACTCAATGGAAACGCCAAGATTCCGCCACCCTCGGTCGTAACAAAAACATGATCTTCTCCCTTTACAATCACGTCCGGGATGAACGGTCGGCCATAATAGGTTCGCATGAATGGCGGGACTTCCTTTCTAACATTTCGTTCTTTTTCTTCCTCTCTGATTTTCAGGTGAGACAACTCCAGCGTTCCGATTTGCCTCATTTCGGCACCCTCCTCCGCAGACGTGCGGTAGAGTCGTACCTGGGTCAGCTTAGCTCGCGTGCTGACATCAAGGGCAAGCACAAATACGTCATCGCCAATGATTTGGGCGTTCAGCAACCTTGGTTCTGTTCTACCCGTCTGGGGAAGCGTGATTTCTCGAACATGCTTCCACGCCAATGGCATGTTGATGGTTTCAATCGACGTGTCCTTTGTCGAAAAGGGTTTCTCGACGCGTGCACGTTTATCCCGAATGACGTTGATCAATGATGCGTGCTGTTGGTCGTCTAAGCCAAATCGATTTTTAGCGACAATTTCCATCGTCCTGTCGAGAAGTGCCAGATCTTCGGGGATGTAGTAATAATGGGATGGGGCCACGACGTTTTTAATGACTCCGGAACAGAGGATGCCGTGGTCAAGTAAACGAAAATAAGCATCGCTGTAGACTTCTCGCCGACGGTCGGGATCGGGTGTCAGTGAGCACGCATAATCGAATAAACGCCCCAGCGTGTTTCGCTGGTGACTCTCTTGATAACGAAGCTTGCGAACGTAGGCGGTAACGAAATCCCGAGACTCGATCGCTGCTTGCTCATCAACCCGCTCGATTTGGTCCGCAATGTCGTTTACCAATCGAATCACTTGCGACTGAAATGCATCCGAATAGACAAACCCTTGTGTGTCCCGCTGCTCACGCAACAAAAAATAGCGAGCGGCAAGACTCGCGCTCGGATTGAAGGCTGGGTCTACTTCTGAAAGACTTTTTAGCAGTCGCGTTTTGGCTGACGGGTTCAGATCATCTATCGATAGGCGTAGGCCATAGAGATGTTTGAGCCACCGGTCATGTTTTAAGTTCTTTTCAAACGTCGAAACAAATCGCTCGTCCCAATTGACCAGGCAATGCCGATCATGGTCCCCGGTCAGTCGCACTAACTCTAACGAAGAGATCTCGTTCTCGAACCGCTGCAGTGCCTCTCCCGAGAGTTTGCGTCTCGCGTCGTTGGCGAAATCGGTAAACACCGTTTTGTAAGCGTCTTCATAGAAGCTGCGAAGTTCGCTGAAAACATCAGGCGACCGATCCGGATCGACTCGAAGGACCGACGAGCCGATGCCATATGGAAAGGTGAAATCGATCGCGAGCATGTTCGCAGGACGGGTTTCATCATCGAGAAACGGCCACGCTGGCTTGGTTTGTTCGGTTTGATGAATTTTTATGCGGAGTCCGAGCAGGTATCGCGCGAGTTCGACGCACTCGCGCCACTGATCAGCGGAGATGTCCTTCCCACCGCGATAGAATTGTCCTCGTGCCGTCCCCACGAACGAATTCGACTCAATCAAGAGGCTTCGGTGGATCGAGCGTGCTAGCGAAACCAAGACCTCGGGATCGTCGCTCAACACATAGGCCGCTTCATAACGAACGGCTGCAGAATAAGGTTGCCGCATCATCGAATGCCGCCTTGCCTCACGCAGTAAATTCCTCGCTTCCACCTCATGCGAGTCGCCGTTTTTTTCTCTCGTCGTTGGCTGTGTCAAAAGCTCGGCAATTGACTCGGCAGTCTCGTTAGTCAACTTTGCGAGATCGGCTTCGGAGGCATCGATACGCAATTTCTTAACCAGTGATTTTGGCTCGGGATCATCGGCTTGGTAGAGCAGTAAATCGACTTTGATCGTGTGTTGGTCTAAACGCGACAACTGCAAGGTCAATGTTTCCGTCGAGCTGAGCAATCGAGCTTGGATTTTTGCGATAGGCAGCATGTCTTCTTTGAGTACAAACCGAAGTCGCGAACGCTCCAGTAATCCAACCGAAGGCAGCTGAGTCAAGCTCTGCTGGAGTCGTGCGACGTATTGGTCGGATGTACTTTGCCACTTTGGCGGCAGATCAACATTTCGCACCGAGGCCAACGAGATTATCGGTAGCGTTGACAGGTCAATCTTTCGGTACTGCTTTGCCACGGTGCGGATGCGTTCCGCCAATTGGTGTGCGACTTCGATCGGGTCCGAAGACGCCAGTTCACGATCCTCGATGCGTATTCCTGTTTCACCATCGAAAACGATCATTCTGCCGCTGGCGTTCGTGGTGCCTTTCTCCCAGATGACAAACATCTCAACGCCCAGTAGATGTCCGAGCAACAGCGAGTCAGAGTGGCTGTTCATGGTGGCGAGCTGCTGTTCGCTGAGCACCTGTTCGATACGACTTCGCTCTAAGATTTGGAAGTCGCTATTTTGAGCCAGCTCAACGGTCGCCAGCTCCACGATCGTGGCGTCTGCGGGGGCCGCAGCAAAGACCGCGATGGTTTCCGCTCGAGTTGGCCCGGCGAAGAGGCAGGTTGCCAACAGGCAGATGGAAAGGAGCCGATCGCGTTCGAACATGATTTTGCTGCTTGAATTCAAGTGTAGATGTCCTGCCCCGAGTATACCTCAGACGCCTCGCCCACCGGCGCAACTACGCAAACGCGGATTTGTTGGGCCATACAATGCGTAGGCAAAAATCGTATCGGTTGAGCGTCTTCTCGAAGTGCCAGCGGCACGACGGTATGCAGCCTGAGAGGCGCGTCTCAGGTTTTTCTTAAATAGAAAAGACCCGGCAAAAAAATGGGGGGGCAAAAATATTGGAAAAGTAGGCGGCTAGAGATTCATCTTTTTGCCCTACATGTTTTTGCCGCCTTTTGCTTCGGCTGTGCGACGCTTCACTAGCGAAGAACAACTCGAACAGAGGATATCGCAGGAGCTTCCGCCGCTCACCGGCGTCAGCGTTTGTCCCCGAACGCGGGTATGACCGTTTCGCAGTTTAGAAGTGCCGGAGGCACGGCAGCACGTAGCATGGGGCGTGAGCCCCATGGGGCTGGTACCAGACGCCAGCAAAGCCCCGGAGGGGCGACAGCAATCTCTCCACCGCAATACGAACGTTGCTAGGAAGATGAAGGTAGGAAAATAAGAAGAAGGCGGCCGCAGCGTTCACGCGGCGAATTGGAAAAGACCCGGCAAAAAGATCGGTGGCAAAAATATCAGGAAAGCAGACCGCTAGAGCTTCATCTTTTTGCCCTCCATCTTTTTGCCGTCCGTTCGTTACGGTTTGCGGCGGCTGAATAGCGTGGACTGCTCCGAGAGCGGAGCGACACTCGCCAGGACGAACCGCGGGATGGGACGGTTTGCGAGGGCAAAACCGAAAATACTGAACGTTCGGGACGGGGAAGTGTCTTTTTTCTTATAAGCAAAAACACCTAGTGCGAGATGCAGCGAGAGTATGTTAAACTCTGCGGCACACCGGGGGTGTAGCTCAGTCGGTTAGAGCAGGGAACTCATAATTCCTTGGTCGCGGGTTCGAGTCCTGCCACCCCTACTTCTTACATTCGGACTTCTTGCGTTCGGGCACCACAGGCTCGCGTCCCGACTCGTCCCGGCGCTGGGCATTGGGTCATGCTGGACGCGAGAACCGGAAAATGGTGCAGTCGAGACATTGGCACCAAGAATCGCTGAACGACGATTCGTGTCGTCAAAATCTTCCACTTGAACCGCTTGCGGACAACGTGTCTTTGGTGAGCCCATCGAGCCATGATGATGCCGCGGCCTCCTGTCCTCCAGTCGCAACGAGACGAAATGCGATAGCCACGGGACGTGAGTCCGTGGAACAACACGCACCTCGCCCCGGATAGTCGCAACGCGACGGCAGGTGATGCTACGTTGGTTCGCCCCGGAAGGGTCATCGCAGCTTGTTTCGGCAGGTGACGCTATTTTGGGTTGCCAAATTTTCTAACGCCAGTTGGTCCGCAATTCACGCGAATGGACGTGAATGGGCAATGCACGAAAGCTTCGGTAGCGGCGAAGGCATTTAGCCCCATGCGTCAGTTTTGAAGTTGCGCGTTTGTATTTAGGGGCAAAGCCCCGGGCGTTTACCTAGCCCAGCCCAACGGGCTGGGACCCAAAAAAACAATGAATTGTAGGGCCAACGGCCCGGCCGTTTGCTGGGCCTTTGGCCCGAAGAACGTCTAAAAACGAAACTTCAAAATGCGTGAGCATCGGGTTTCAATTGAAAGATGAAGACAACGCGAGTGTTCAGCTCCAACGACGAAGCGCCGTTGCAGGCTCATTTTTCTGTCGCACCAATCTTTCTGTCTATCGATCGTCCGAGCAATCGCCGAACCAAATGCGCTGAGAGTCCGGCACACTACAGGAGTGTTCATCCCGCACAGTCGTCCTCGCCGTTCACGACCTTCGGTGTTTTGAGATGCCGCAAGTAAGGACAGAAAAATTGGTGCGACAGAAAGATTATTGAAGGAGAATCAGTCGGTTGTCTCGCCATATTGCTGTTGTCGCCTACCTTACGAACGTGAATCCGTGCGCCCGCGGTAGTAAACTTGCGAAGCGGTGGTGGGGGCACACCAGGCAACCTGAGGTTGGGCAGGAAGTTGGAGGGGGCAGGAAAATAGGAAAGCCAAAATGCGGATGTTGTCTATTCCGGCAGCGTCGCCTTACGCCTGAGAAGAAGCGAAAGGTTAAAAAATGACCGGTTAAAAGATGAAGGCAACGCGAGTGTTCAGATCCAACTACGAAGCGCCGTTGCAGGCTCATTTTTCTGTCGCACCAATTTTTCTGTCTATCGATCGTCCGAGCAATCGCCGAACCGAATTCGCCGAGAGTCCGGCACGCTACACGAGTGTTCATACCGCGACAGTCGCCCTCGCCGTTCACGACCTTCGGTGTTTTTAGATGCCGCAAGTGAGGACAGGAAAATTGGTGCGACAGAAAAATTCAAAGGTGGCGAACCGAGTGTCCGTCTCACCGCATTGCGATTGTCACCTGCTTCCCCGATCCTGAATCTGGACGCCATCGACATTGCAGCACCAAGCTCGCGATGCGATGGCAATTGCACTCCATTCAACCAAAGGTTGGGCAGGAAGATGGAGGGGGCAGGAAAATAGGAAAGCCAAAATGTGGATGTTGTCTATTCCGGCATCGTCGCCTTACGACTGAGAAGAAGCGAAAGGTAAAAAAAATGACCGGTTAAAAAATGAAGACAACGCGAGCGTTCAGGCCCAATGACGAAACGCCGTGGCAGTCTCATTTTTCTGTCTATTGATCGTCCGAGCAATCGCTGAACCGAATTCGCAGAGAGTCCGGCACACTACAGGAGTGTTCATTGCGCGACAGTCGCCCTCGCCGTTCACGACCTTCGGTGTATTTAGGATGCCACAAGTGAGGACAGAAAAATTGGCGTGACAGAAAGATTCATAGGCGGCGAATCGAATGGTTGTCTCGCCGCACTGCTGTTGTCGCCTGCTTTCCGAACGTGAATCCGTGCGCCCGCAGCAGCAAACTTGCGAAGTGATGGTGGGTGCACTCCATTCAACCAAAGGTTGGGCAGGAAGATGGAGGGGGCAGGAAAATAGGAAAGCCAAAATGCGGATGTTGTCTATTCCGGTAGCGTCGCCTTACGCCTGAGAAGAAGCGAAAGGTTAAAAAATGAAAGGGATAAAAGATGAAGACGACGCGAGTGTTCAGGTTTAACTGCGAAACGCCATGACAGGCTCATTTTTTTGTCGCACCAACTTTTTCTGTCTATCGATCGTCCGAGCAATCGCCGAACCAAATTCGCTGTGAGTCCGACACGCTACACGAGTGTTCGTTCCGCGACAGTCGCCCTCGCCGTTCACGACGTTCGGTGTATTTAGGAAGCCGAAAGTGAGGACAGAAAGATTGGTGCGACAGAAAGATTGAAAACGCGGCGAATCGCCTGCGGATAGTCCTTAGGTCGCATCCGAACCCAACTGTGACACTCGATGGGGATGGCAGAAAGGCACTGTTTGATGAATTCAAATAGGCCAACGAGCTACCAGCTCAATCCATCAAAAGCAGGAGGAGGTGTGTGCCATGCGACAAGGGCAACATGCAGACCAGCTAGCACGAGCGGCAATACGGTCCAGGCGTAAGCCGTCGGCAAACGATCGTGATCGGCATTGGGCACGTGGGGTGGTGTTCCCACGTAGGCGATTGTAGCGGCATTGATCGTGGCGGTGACCAGAAACATTGCACTAGCGATTGCAAGCAATCGTGCAGCAGGTTTCCACAAATATAGGAACAGGAAGTTCAGTTGAGTCAGGCGAGTCGATTGCATGCAGACGGGCAAATTGGATTACGCCGGCTCCGGTGAATCGCATGGTGCCCGGCGGTTGCTAATCGCGAGGGAACCCGAGTTCAGCCGCCTGTTCGTTGGTGATGAT
The DNA here is from genome assembly GCF_039545035.1 of Novipirellula caenicola. Lineage (NCBI taxonomy): Bacteria > Pseudomonadati > Planctomycetota > Planctomycetia > Pirellulales > Pirellulaceae > Novipirellula > Novipirellula caenicola. The sequence goes on along the minus strand of NZ_BAABRO010000024.1, from coordinate 6,338 downwards.
CATGGAGGTTACTGGATCAGGGTAGCTGTCCGCGTAAACCTCGATCGTGTCTCCTGGAGCGGCTGTCCAAGCTCCGAAAGACGTCCAGTTGACGACGACGATTTGCGAGGGTGCCAGGCTGGCGATTGGCGTCGCCGATCCGGTTGTTGCATCCGAAGGGCGAATGCCAACGATGCGTACGTTGAAAAGCGGCTTGGCGGATAGGTTCTGGATTTGGATGGTCTCAGCGACGCCGTCCAGTGGGACACTCGTAGAAACGGCGATGGGTGGCTGATCCGTGCGCGGTCCAATGTTCGGAAGGCAGCCGGCACAAATTAGCACACCAATCATTGCCGCAGTTCGGGGAATGCCAATCATCGTGTTACCGCAAACTCATTTGGGAGACTCTCGTGTGAACGCCCGCACCATCGGGTGCTCCAAGTGAATTCGACCTTGGATCACCCCGTGAGTCAAACGTTTTAGCGTTAATCATTTGGTTGCATGTAACAGACGAGTGGTCGATGGTTTAGTCATTTAGGAGCATGTTCGCTCACCACAGCACGTCGAACCTGGAGTCATTCGACAGTGCTCATTTAAGAGTTGGCTGGAGGCTGTCTGTCTCGACGCAAGCGGGTTGCCGGCCCCATCCGCCCATCAAGCGTTCCGTTTGGCACGGATTAGCATCCCAAATGACGCAAAGCAGCCAAATCCCTCCGATTTGTTGACTTTGACGCCAATCGGTGCCACGATAGATGCAGATGCAATTTGCATTCCGATACAACGTGAGTTTAACGGAGGAAGGCCGGCGAGATGACGATTGAAATATCTAGTGAATATGAGAGTGTTCTGCGTCATCTTGTGGCGAGCGGAGTCTTCCCTAGCACTAAAAGTGCATTGGAACATGCTCTCCGATTGCTAGCTGATGAACAGCGAGTCACCGAGCGGATCAATGGGGAACCGTCGATCCGCTCGATGCCCAAGCGTGTTGACATTGAAGAGCTAGCTACTGAGCAAAATGCCACTCCGTTCGATGCAAGCAGAGCGGATCCTGAGGACGTCTGGCCAGAGAACGAGCAAGTTGACGATTTCATCGCCTTCATCAACGAATCTCGCCAAGACGTACCGAAGTCGGGAGGCTAGTCGCTAATGGATCGTGTCGTTGTCGACACCGATGTTTTGTCGTTCTATCTAAAGAATGATTCGCGGTTCGCCAATTATGCAAGCGAACTTGATGGCAAGCAGCTTGTCATTTCGTTTCAAACGCAAGCGGAGTTGATGCTCTGGCAAGAACTTCACGACTGGGGTGACGTTCGTCGCAAAAAAGTTGCACGGCTGATCGCACAACAGTACCTCGTTTTTCCCGTCGACGAGGTCCTTTGTCGAACTTGGGCTCAGCTTAGGGCGGACATCAAGAAAGCGGGCCGAGTCATCCAGGTCGCTGACGCGTGGATTGCTGCAACGGCAGTTATGTTGGGAGCGCCGCTGGCAACTCATAACGTACGCGACTTCCTGCATGTCGTAGGATTGGAGCTGATCAATTTCCCGGTACGGTGATTGGGTATATCTTTTTCCACTTCAATCGCTACCCGGTATCGGCAAGCGGAGCACAAAACTACCTTCTGCAACATGCAAAAGAGTCCGCGTACCTTTTCTCCCGGAGAGCGGTAGTGATAGATCCCAACCTAGTGGCCATCCGCTGACCTACAAACAGACCGCTTGAATCGGACCATTGCTTTTAGCGGTTTCCATTGCGTTCAGGTTCAGCGTTCATTAGGCAAGCGTGAAGTTCCACCGATTTCTTGAAGCTGACGTTTGGCGGCGGCTTCCCGATCCGGTTCGGACCGCTCACGAAATGGGCCGATCGAGCGAACCGTGATGGTTTTCCCATTCTCCTGCATTTCGTACGACTCGCCGACGGTTATTCCGCCAGATGCTAGCATTCGTTCAATCATTTGTGCTTTCCGTGATAGAGACTTCGTTTTTCGTTTTGGCTTCTGTCTCGTGACAAATTGGCAAACGTCGTACCGAAGGCTTCTTCGCACGCGACATTGTAGCTGCTGAAGATTCGGTCTGTCGCAACGTCTCGAACGTGTACGAGAACGCAGAGCCTAGCATGTCGGCGGCTATCGCCGCAGCGTCAAAAACGGGGTGCATCTTTAGCTGATTTTCAAACGCGGCAGGGTTCTGTGAGTATGCAAATGCGTTGGGCAGCTTCTTCATCCCCTCGGATGAAGAGCTGTCAATCGCCAGGAAGCCGATGGTTTCCATGTGGTCCGCGTTACCGTCTGAAGCGTAGCGAATGGGAACAACCAACGCAGATGCATAACGGTCCTGCCAATCTTCGCGGGTGCATTGGTATTGATTCTTGGCGGCAGCAAGATCTGGGCAGCAAAAGCATCGCAATGGCTGCCATTTCGTTTTGCCATCGCTGATTCCGTAGATGCTAGCCCACGTCGAGCAGGCTCCGGCTGTGTGCTGATCTACTTCGGCGTCGCTGTCGATTGAGCCACGCGCCCCTGCATTGGAACTTCGGGAATACGTTGCAATCACATCACCGCCGCGGCCGTCTTCTTCCGCCGGTGCGGGGTAAATCATCTTGATGCAGACGTGAATATCTTTTGCGTCGTCTTCCAAAATTGACGCGACCATCTGTCGGGTTTCATCGCAGTACTGTTGAGCAATCGCCCGTAAGTGTTCAACGCCTGACAGGTTTCCGTGCGCACCCTGAATGGATATCGCTGACATTCGTCGCGATAGATGAGTCAATTGGTGCAGGTGCGTGATCGGACCACCAATCGCACGAGCACGCAGTTGGCGAAGCTTTTCGCGGCCCCAAGAGAATTGACGGGCAAGTCGAAGGAAACGTTTGTGATTCTTCCACGCCTGCCACCCAGTCGTCACTGCCGCGGCTACGCCGCCTCCCCAAGTCACCAGCGAAGTGCCGCCTGTCTCGAATTGTTCTTCCAAACCCTTAACTCCATGATACTACCGTGAATGAACCCAGCTTATTCGCTTTGGTAGTCGCAGCCAACGGGGGGGCAGCGTCTGCGATTCGACTGCATCAATTGCTAGCAAATTTGCTTGGCGTCGTTTGGGCAGGAAGAGGGCGTGCATGAAATATCCCATTAAGCCAGGGAGATTTTCTCGCTCACGAGTGCTAATCACATACCAAGTAGCCGACGCCCATTGCTCTGGTTTTATCGATTGGAACTCTGACGCAGCGGACGGTCACGGTGCATTGGTCGGAAGAGTCACGAGCTACCGCGGTGTTGTACCGGCGATGATGATCCTGCTCGGCTTGATGAGTTTCCAGTGCAAGACGGGCATCCGCCGGATGCTGTGAAGCATTGCCTCCGGTTGCGACGTTGCCGACGAGTCATCAACGAAGAAGGATTTGTTCGGGCTGGCAAAAAGCGTCTGGAAAGAATCGTTGATCCGTTCTGCCTTATATCCCGCTTTGACGAGGGGGCGGTTGGCGGTCGGCGGGCGAAGTGGGGGCTCGTGCTTCGACTTGTCTGAAACTTTGGTGCTTTGATGGAGTGGAGCTTGCTAAAATAAAACTCGCTGTTTCTTGGGGCTGGGAGGATCTTTAGCAAGATCCACTACCCTCAAATGAATGACTGACAAAGGTCTAGGAAGTCGCTGCTAGCACGAGCTCGCTTGTTCCCTTGGGCAAGTTGAAACAGGCGACAAGTTTTTGATCGTTGGCGAGCCATGTCCCTGCATCCAAAGTCGATCGATCGGTCGTCTCGCGAAGTAGCGTGCGATCGTTTCCCTGCTGGAGACTCACAGGTCCCGAACCGCCGTCAATCTGCAACGTGAATCGTTCCGCGGCAAAGGGGGCGGTCAGCATCAAACGGTTACCCACGCGGCTAATTTCGGTCAGCTGTTTGGCGGCCCAGTAACGGGCAATCTCGCTGACCTTCATCCAGATCGTGTCGTCGGCGAATCGCGACGCCAACGCCCCAACGACTCGTTGGAAGGAACGGAATCCTTCTTCGCTGCCGTTGCTGTACATCCCCGGCCAATGACAGATCATGACCGCCGGTTGCCGCCGCTGGATCAGTTCGACCATTCGGCCGCTGGTCGCTGCGGCATTGCAGTAGCGATCCGGTTCCGAGAGGGAATCGCCTTGCCAACCGCCAAACCAATCGCCTGTTCCCGCCGGCACGTTCACTGTCACCCGCACGTCGTCGGTTCCCACGCCGCGTAAATGTTCGAGCTTGGGTTCGGTGCTCTGGTCGCCCGAGATGACGTATTTGAAGTAGTGCGGCAGTTCGATTCCGTAGACGTCGCGAACCGCTTGGTCGACCGCGATCGGCAGTTCGCCTTTCATCGAATTGCCAAAGCCACCGGGAGTGGTGATTCCTTCGCAGGGAAGATCACAGTTCTTCACAAGGCGAAGGGCATAGGCCAGGTAGGCTGCCAATTCGTCGACGCTCTTCTTTTCCTGGGGATACGAATTCTCCATCGTTGCCGCACTGATTTCCTGCATCGGTCGGCCGGTCTTCAAGTCGATCACACGCGTATGCGTGATCATCTCGGGATGAATGTCCCAGTTGGGAAGCATCAATTCGCGGACAAGTTTTAGGCTGGACTGCATATCGGATCGCGACCAACCGGGCAGTTCTCGGTCGAGCCAGCCGACGCAGGCAGGGTTGGGGACGATACTGTACTTGCCTTTCACGCCCTGGCTAGCACACCACTGACCAAACTTGCGGACAAAGCTATCGGGGATCTCACGCGGCCATGATCTCCACGGTTTTTGATACTCGGTGCGGTTTGGCAAGGCGGTCGCGAACTGCGGAGTGCAGAAGTGTCCCATGTTCACCAGGCACGTCGAGTCATCAATGATGTACGACAGCGGCACTCGATCTCGCGGCATCAGCACTTGAATGCTGGCGGGCCGGGTCGGCAGCAGAGCGGACGCCGCAGCCCCAGGCGTTTCCGCCAACCCTAAACGGGACATCCCCATACCGGCAACGGTCGTCGCGGCGGCGCCCCAGGCACTCGCGCGAAGAAACGCTCGCCGGTCCTGGGGCATCGATACACGGTGCTGGTTCACTTCGGACGCTCCCGGTTGCTACTGGCATGATCACGGCGGACGCACCCCGGCTCGCCGTACCACCTGATTCTATCGTGCACCGATGGACGCATGGGATCCGCTGCGCCGCACGTCCGCTTTGATTTCTGTAGTCTATTGGAAGAACCGAAACCTATTGGAAGAAGCATAGCCTATTGGAAAAAGCTCAGCGCGAGTACGCCGACGGTGATCAATCCCAGCACGACCACCAGCAGGTTCGGCATTACCTTGAACTTCTTCAGCAGCGAGGGGCCGAACTGGCCAATCAACAGTAGCGAGACAACGATCCCTAGAATGGCTCCTGCTGTGATGCCTTGGGCAATCAGAAACGCCGAGAGCAGAAGGAGTCCGCCGGTGATGCCGCCTGCGATCAAAGAAGCCTTGCTTTGAGCTTTGACATAGCCCATGACTCCTCCAAAAACGACAAAAACTCCATAGATTGCTGTCACGATTACCGGAAAGTCCACACAAGTCTCTTTAAATCTAATGGTCAAGTTCTGGCAGAAATGATTCCGTGGATTCCAACACAGGTTCATCCACTCAAGCTGCCGTTTGCCGAATTGTAATGGGACGCCCTTAAGGTGCCAGCCGCCGAGCGTCCAGTGCCACCTAACTTTGGGTAGCGGTTCGGCGCGGGGCCGGCCGGTTGTGGCGGGTAAAACGTTCGATTTTGACCGGGCGAGGCCCCACGCCGCTCCGCTATGAAGATCACTCGGCTAGGCACTGTCTGAGAACGCATCAGAGGCGGGAACTTGGTAGCGGAATTCATCAACGGTTTGTTGATCTACTGAGCCGCGACGCGTCAGCGGCTGGGTCCCACGCGGTACCCGGTGCCTTACGGCCCACGGCTCACTGTTGCGATTTGCATTGCGATTCAGTGAAGTTTGCCTGCGGCAAGAGGTGTATGGTGGACTTCCTAGTCCGTCAATGGTGTATTTCGACGGACGAGGACGTCCGTCGTACGACTCAATCAACAGCCCGTAAAGCATTTCTTTGTAGCTGCCGTTGTCGGAAGGTGGTGATTCGTATTTGGGTGGCAATCTTCCACGCTCTGGCGAGTCCTCATTCCGCTTCGCGGCACCCTAAATAATGAAAACGGCGGTTAGTGTATAATTTACGATGGCTGACGTGTGAGTTGGGTCGCAGATTGTGCTCCACTGGCGTCTAGAGCCCGTTGGCGAGTCTGATCCGGACGGTTGCTGCGAACCCTCAATTGTTGCCCGGACGGTTTGGCTGGTACAACCCGTCCGGAGTACGCGGAGCAGCTTGGTCGCTT
>NZ_BAABRO010000023.1 GCF_039545035.1 Novipirellula caenicola | reverse complement strand
CAAGCTAACCGTAAGGAGGCAGGCGCCGAAGGTCAGCTCGACAATTGGGACTAAGTCGTAACAAGGTAGCCGTAGGGGAACCTGCGGCTGGATCACCTCCTTTCTAAGGAATTTAGAAATGGATCGACCTCAGCTTGCTGAGTGGCATCCACTTTGTGAAAATGACCTCCAGCTAACTCAACAGAATTCAGATCCTCGGATCTGTGTCATCACCAAATCAAAAACGAAAACCCGTTTCGGACTGTCGCCAGCCGAGACGGGTTTTTTCGTGCGCGCACCGAACGGGGTTTCACAATCTACAGCTGCTCGCATCGAGGTGCGACGAACGGGCGTAGCCCAATGCCATCGATGCTCGCTCTAAACGTGCGGTGTTTATAGCGGCGCGAGCCGCCCGGTCAAAATCGAACGGTTTGTTCGCCGCAACCGGTCGGGCCCCACAGCACATCGCTACCCAAAGTCGATGGCACTGGGCTTGCGCCGCCCAGTGACAGTTCTCGCCGTGTAGCACCTAAGTAAATGGCGTTGGGTTCTCGGCTCTCGGCTCACAATTCCATTCACATCTTGCTGAGACAAACGGTCCGACAAGAGTTTCAGGGACATTTCCCGTGAGTCGAAAGTCTTGACGACTTCCGCTACCTTCAAAACCTCACGGCCTCTTAGAGGAAAAAGGCTTCTGAGCAACTCGTTTTGGCGTCAAGACGATTCCACGCACAGTCGTGCGATCCCAACCGCATTGCCGATGACACGGTTCGCGGCATATTCGAACGAACCTCGAAATAAACATTTACCATCGATTTCTTATCGACGCGAAACAAGTTCGACCTCGATCCCTTCGCTGCGATGAACCTTCCTCGATAGCCGCAAAGACCGCTGAAGGTGCCAAAAAAAATGCCGCTCCATGAAACGTGTTTCATGAAGCGGCATCTAGGTTTCGCTAGCTGGTCAAACAGATCAGCTACTTAGTTTCGGAACAGTTCGGTAATACCGTAGGTGAAGAAGCTTCCCAGCCCGAAGTTCAACAGCTCTTCCTCGCACTTGTACTGCAAGATGATGGTGTCACCAGCTTGGATCAGCGGTCGTTGACGCGGGTCATTGATCGCCTTGGCTAGGTCCACCTCGATCGCAACTTGCCCGTCACACGGTGTTTTGCGAAGGATATAGACTCGCCCTGGGGGCACTCCACCGACACTTCCGACGCCGAACGTCGATCCACCGCCGGTTCTCGCGGCACTTCCAACCCCTTGCCCCGCAATCGCCATGGCTCCCAAGATATCGAGGTCGTAGTCACGTGGCAGCGAATGTTCGCCGCCGGGCAACAATCCTCCGGTGTAGAAGACTTCGGTCTCGCGAGATTCGATGTAAACGATATCGCCATCTTTCAATTCGATGTCTTTTGCCGAAATATTCGGCACCACACCTGGTTTGACTCGCAGTGGAATTCTCAAAATCGAAGGATCTTCGGGCAACTCAGGGGGACAGGCACAAGGATCCAAACGAGCGGCCTGCTGCTGAGCGTAGAACTGCTGCATGAACTGAGCTCGTTTTCGCTGATCCGCTAGGCTTGCACGAAGCACTTTTACTTCGTTTTTCGCATTCAGACCTGGCAAACCACCCGTTTCGACCAATGCATGCAGGACGTCGTTTTGGTAGGCGGGCAACTTCACCATCGCTCCGCTTGCACTTCGGTCGCTGGTTCCACGAATGAAGTCCGCAGCGATGTTCTGGGTGCTTAGATTTCCACCATCTTCACGAACAACGATCACATCGTAGGTTCGCTCCTTGATGATCGTCACGATCGGGCGTGCTTTTTCAGGACGCAAGATCTCGCTGTCGATATAGGCATCGCGAATCGCTTCGCGAACCTGCTCAAGCGTCAACCCTTCGACTTTCAAAGGTTCGATCAGCGGCAGCGCCAACGTTCCATCGTCTTGCACCGCGATCGGGTAACCGATCGATGGCGGCAGTGTGCTCTGAGCGTCCGGGAAGTTTACCGGCGGTGGCTCTGGAGGTGCATTGGGCGGATTAAACGGCAACACGCCTTCGATGTAGACACCAAGGATGTCGCCACCGGCCAATTGATAATCGCGTGGCGGCTCGAGCGAGAGCAGCGAAATATCCACAGGCACTAAATCGTTCTTCGGCTCGGCGAAAAACTGAGGCGGCAATCGATTCGCGGGCACACCGTCAATCGGCTGCGTCAGCGTTGAGCAGCCACTGAAGGCTGTGCAAAAAAGGCCGGCGGCAGCCACGGTCTTGATGGACCGCAGTACACGGAGCGCCCGTTTTTTGGCTTGCAAAGGTTTCCTGTTCATCCCTGAACTCTCTAACTGATGGACAATGCGTATGCGTAATTGGGGCGCTTTCTTGGCGTCGCCAGAACTTAAAATTTTCCGTGCTTATTGAAAGCTGAACGGCAACTTGCTTGCTGGTGCATCGACTACAGGAGCCGAGCCAGCGGTATCTTCAGTCGTTGCGGTTGGACTCTTGAAGCCTTGATCAGCAAAAACCTGATCGACAATCGAATCCGCGTCCAAGACTTCGGCGTCGGAGTAGCTCACTTCTTCGCTCGCCTTGGGCTCGAGATCCGGGATCGAATCCGAGGATGCCGAGAAGCGGTAGCCGCCTCCGTTTTGCATCGGGAAAGACGAGTCTTTCTGATGCAAACCCTGAGCACCTTGAAGCCGATCTTGAGGCCCGATCACGTCGCCGTCCATTTCAGCCGGCTCGATCAACTCAGGCTCTTCGTCATCCGCATCCAAAAACGGACTCTCCAGCGGCGTCGGCAGCTGGTGTTCAAGCACCGTCGGCGCGGTCTGCACAGGCAGTGGGGCGGCCGCCATGTTTGGCGATGTCGCACCATAGGATGTTTGCACATTGCTCCAATGCCCCACGCCGTCTTGCTCGGCTGCCTTGACTCCCATCGGGAACCCAGCAAACCAATCATTGACGGCAAGTTGGCCGTTGGATGACTGATACATCCATCCCCAATACTGCGACGGAGCAATCGCGGGCGTACAGCCGCTGCCTCCGTTGCAAATATCCATATAACCTGCGTAGAAACCATCTTTAAAAGCGCTTGATGGATTACAGAAGTTAGCCTTCTGGCAATGCCACGCCTTCGCCGCCATCGTCTTGTTGCGATGGCCAATCATAAATTCATTGAGCCCGTCATGGTTCCTCAATTGCCGGGCCGCACCACTGAACATCGAACACCCACCCGTGCCAAGCACGACCAGCGAGAGTCCAGCGAACAGTGCAGTACGAGCGAGCCGGTTCACCCTGCCAACTTGATGACTCAAGCGGCGAGGCACGGCTCGCCCTCCGCGTCCCAAGCGATTGCACGCCAACGACGGGGAAGAATTTCGGCTCAAATTACGTGTTCCAGCCGCGACGCCACTTTGGACGCTGATTCGTGATTGCGGCAAAATTTTTGAACGAATCGCCATTTGGCCCCCCTTTGGCAGCAAAGGCATTCCGTGTTCTAGTCCTACTATTTGTGCGGGTTGTGCTAGAAAGAACACCCGCTCAACCCTATTTATCGCCGGGAGGGCTATGCGGGATTAACCAAAAATCACGAAAACACGCATTGGGACGGTTTTGGCGGTTGTGCCGAGCGAGCGGATTGATCGCGATATCACCACCCGGTGGCGGGTGGACAATCGCGGATAGAAGTTAAGGATCCTGTTAAATCCGCTTTTTTCCGCCCATTTGCGGATTCGTATTCCAAGTTCCACTTCTATACTGGTGTCCAGGAAACTCCCTTTAAAACGCGACCGATCTCCGAATAGTCCCCTTAAACGAATTTCGGATTACAGAACCCCTCGGCAGACGTTGCCACGCCACCCGATGCATCCTATTGTTTAAGCAACAGCGCGATGTACATTAGGAACGTCAGTTGGCCGATCGGGATGGTGCTCATTGATCACTTTGTGTGACACCGCTGCTGCCGATGGGACTCGCGATTATTTTGACCAACAACTCCACAGACAATGTGACGTTTTGGCCAATTTCATCTCGGCATTTCCCAAGAATCGCATCTAGAGTATCGAACAAGACTTCCTTTTCTTAGGCAAACGATATGAATTGGCTGCTGTTAGCCTGTCTTACCATTTCGCTAGTAAGTGCGCTATTGCTCGTCCCAATGGTACGAGCGTTGGCGATCCGCTGCGGAATGATCGACAAGCCTGACAGCGAACGAAAGCTCCACCGAGTACCGATTGCGTTGGGTGGGGGAGTTGCCGTATTCGCTTCGCTGTTGGTGGGCTTCGTTTCCACGGTACTGATCGATCGAAATTTCAACGATTTTTCGCTTGGCTACTTCAACCCCAGCTGGTATGTGCTGATTTTTGCAGCGGCTGCCGTTTTAGTGGTGGGATTGATCGACGATCGCTGGCCATTGCGAGGTCGACAGAAGCTATTGTTTCAGTGTCTGATCGTAGCAAGCGTTGTGGGAAGCGGCACCGTGATTCGCCAAATCAACCTGATGGGGTTCGAGATTTCGCTTGGGAATCTGGCATTTCCCATCACCATGCTTTGGCTGCTCATTGCCATCAATGCGCTAAATCTGATCGACGGCGCCGACGGAATGGCCACGACCGTCGGCTGCATCGTTTGCGCGGGACTTGGATTTCTGAGTAGTCGGTCAGGCATTAATTTGACCGCCGTACTGTGTTTTTCACTGTCGGGCGCCCTACTCGGTTTTCTCGCCTTCAATCGCCCTCCCGCGACCATCTATCTCGGTGACGCCGGCAGCATGATGATCGGATTCTTCGTGGGCGTCCTTGCGATCTGGAGCAACACCAAGGAATCCACGGTCTTGGCTTCGGCCCCCGTCGCCATTTTGGCGCTGCCTCTATTCGACTCGACCGCGGCCATCTTGCGGCGGTGGCTCACCGGACGCAGTATTTACATTACCGACCGCGCCCATTTGCATCATTTATTGCAGGCAAAATACGGCAGTCTGGGGATGCTCGCCGTCGTGGCGGGGCTTTGTTTGATCACGTCGACCTTGGCCTACGTATCCACTTACTATTCGCTGCCTTGGCTTTCGATCGTCGGAGTCATCCTGGCGCTAGGCACTTTGATTTTCACTCGCTCCTTTGGACATGCGGAATCAAAACTGCTTGTCACGCGGGCAATCCATTTCTGCCACTCGTTTTCGACATCGCCGATTGTTTGCGAGGAAAAAAAACAACATCGCAAACATGCACTTCAAGGATCGGGTTCCTGGGACACCGTCTGGGAACCGATTGTCGAACTCGCTCAATCGCACGACCTCGCTAGCGTCAAAATTGACCTCAATCTAGCTTGGTTACACGAAGGCTATCATGCGTCGTGGCACAGTGTGCGTTTGCCTGAAAAATCACACCAATTGACCATGTGCGTTCCGCTCTTTACACGACGTACCAAGGATGGCAGCGAATTGGTGATCGGACGGCTCGAAATGGTCGCTCCCGCAAAATCGCCTCATGTTTACTCGCACATTGCCAGCTTTATCGAGCAACTCAACGAACTGAATCCGCAGATTGATTACGTCATTGAATCGCTTGAAAAACAGCCCGCCGTCGATTCTGGAGCCTTCTTTTGGCCAAAACCGACGAGTCCTGCTCGGCCGTCAAAGCACGAGAAGGAAGATTCCGATGACAAAGCCGCGTTGAGTTCGCTCTAGGCTCATTTGCTTGCGGTCAACGTTAAAATGGGCGAATCGGTTCGTTCGTTAGAACTGGTAGAGACCTTGGCAGCATTAAAAACTTGTCCTGGGTTTGCTAAGCTAAGGTTGTCGCCACCCGCAAGACAGATCATCTTGCCTAGCTGTCTCTTGTTTTTTGTGCGATTCGCATCCCGTCGTGTTTGATTGCGAAGACGAACGGGAGAGCGCTGCCGAATCCTCCATACCAGACCATCGATGCCGATCTTGCCTCAAGAACCCGATTGTTTTCCCGAGGATCTGCTCAGCCACCCAACCGCAGAATCCAAGATTTGGTGGTTGATGTACACCAAATCGCGGCAGGAAAAGCAATTGATGCGGCACCTGCAGAAGCACGAGGTTTGGCACTACGGACCGATGGTTCCCCAGCGAAAACGTTCCCCTGCCGGACGGATGCGGACATCCTATGTCCCGCTGTTTAGCAATTACATTTTCGTGTGTGGCGAGAACGACGAAGCTCGTTACCAAGCGATCTGTAGCGGCTGCGTCCAAAAGGCAACGGAGATTACCGAGGTCGACGAATTTGTCGCCGATCTACGACAGATCCAAAGTTTGATCGAACTCGGCGTTCCGATGACGATCGAAAGTCGTCTTGAGCCGGGACAACAGGTACGAATTCGCAGCGGATCATTCGCCGGTTACGAGGGCACGATCCTCCGCCGCGAACAAGAGACGCGGCTGCTCGTTTGCGTTCGCTTTATGGAGCAAGGCGTCAGCGTCAAGCTCGAGGATTGCCAATTGGAGTTGATAGGATGAAGTCAGCACTGATCACAGGAATCACCGGTCAAGACGGATCCTACCTAACCGAATGGCTCCTCGAGCAAGGGTATACCGTTCACGGTTTGGTGCGACGCAGCAGCACCACCCAGCGGACTCGATTGGACCATCTTTTTCACGACACGTCGATTTACAACCAGCGTCTGTTTTTGCATTACGCGGATCTCGACGACACGACCACCATACGTCGGATTTTGACACGCACGGCGCCGGACGAAGTCTACCACTTAGCTGGCCAGAGTCATGTCGGTGCCAGTTTCGAGATCCCTGAAACGACCTGTCAATTCACTGCGATGGGGACATTGAAGCTGCTGGAAATCCTACGAGACCTCGATAAGCGTCCTCGCTTTGCGCATATCAGCAGCAGCGAAATCTTTGGCCGACCACTGGAGTCACCACAAAATGAAATGACCCCGATGCGTCCTGTCACCCCTTACGGTGTCGCCAAAGCCTTTGCCACACAAATGGTGACGCTGTATCGCGAATCGTTTGGTTTGTTTGCTTGTAACGCAATCTGCTACAACCACGAATCACCTCGACGCGGCGAGTCATTTGTTACGCGTAAAATCACCCGTGCCGCCGCAGCGATCTCCATGGGATTGCAAAACGAATTGGTCCTCGGTTCGCTCGATACCGTCCGAGACTGGGGCTATGCCCCCGACTACGTTCAAGGCATGTGGCTGATGCTGCAGCAGGAAACAGCCGACGATTTCATTCTTGCAACGGGCACTCAGCATACTGTCGAAAACTTCCTGGCAGCCGCATTCGATGCCGTCGACCTGGATTGGCGACCGTATGTACGTCAGGACAAAGCGTTTATGCGTCCATCAGAAGTCCAACGACTAATCGGCGATCCATCCAAGGCGTTTCGGCAACTAAACTGGAAAGCCAACGTCACGCTTCCGGAGCTCGCCAAGGAAATGGTCCAACACGATCGGGAACAACTGTTAGCGAAAAACGCATCTTCACTCAGCGAAACGTCACCACGCAACTCCACGGCATCATAAGCGATCGATGACCACCACCCCTTTGGCGATTTGCGTCGTGTCGCCGGAAGCATCCGCTTATCTGCAAGCGCTCACCGCACCACTGCCGATTCAGCACGTTTGATTAAGTTGATCATTCGCCAAATTGTCCCCGCGTGCTCGCAAGCCGAACACTGACCGATTCCATCCGCGTTCACCACTCAAAACTTTCCCTCATACGCTTGTTTTAGTCTCATGAAGATATGTTGCATTGGCGCTGGTTACGTCGGCGGTCCAACAATGGCGATGATCGCCAAACAGTGTCCGCAAATTTCCGTTCACGTTGTCGATTTGAACCAAAGTCGCATCGACGCATGGAACTCCGACGAGCTGCCGGTCTACGAACCAGGCCTCGACGAAGTCGTTCGTGAAGCCCGCGGTCGCAATTTGACGTTTTCGACCAATGTCGATCAAGCGATTGCCGAAGCCGACATGATCTTTATCGCGGTGAACACGCCAACGAAGCATTTTGGCATCGGAGCGGGTCGCGCCGCGAACCTTGAATTTATTGAAAAATGCGCCCGTCAAATCGCCAAGGTTTCCAAGGGGCACAAGATCGTTGTCGAAAAATCGACGCTTCCCGTGCGGACCGCTGAAGCCGTCAAACGCATCCTGTCGTCGTCCAGTAACGGAGCGACATTCGATGTCTTGAGCAACCCAGAGTTCCTTGCCGAAGGAACCGCGATCGCCGACTTGCTCGAACCGGACCGCGTGCTGATTGGCGGCGAATCCGAGACCGCCGTAAAAGCGTTGGCTGACGTCTATGGCCAATGGGTGGCTCGCGACAAAATCTTGACGACCAATCTATGGAGCAGCGAACTATCCAAGTTGACCGCCAACGCCTTCTTGGCTCAACGCGTGTCCAGCATCAATGCGATTTCGGCATTGTGCGAAGCGACCGAAGCGGATATCGACGAAGTCTCTAAAGCGATTGGCACCGACTCGAGAATTGGCCCCAAATTCTTGAAAGCCTCTGTCGGTTTCGGAGGCAGCTGTTTTCAGAAAGACATTCTGAACCTTGTCTATCTGTGCGAACACTTTGGGCTTCGCGAAGTTGCCGATTACTGGGAACAAGTCGTGATCATGAACGACTACCAAAAACGGCGATTTGCCGAACGCATCTGCCGCACGATGTTCAACACCGTGAGCGACAAAAAGATTGCCATTTGGGGATTCGCGTTCAAAAAAGACACCAACGATACGCGTGAAAGCGCCGCGATCTATGTTTGTCGTGATCTGCTACGCGAGCGTGCTCGCTTGGTCATTTATGATCCCAAAGTTTCAAAGGAGACGATCGTTTCCGAGTTGCTAACCGCGCTGGGCGACTTGTCTGGAACCGTCTCGGAAACCGACCGAGAACTTGTCCATTCCAATGTAACGGTCGTCAACAATGCGTACGACGCTGCAAATCAAGCTCATGCCATCGCCGTTTTGACCGAATGGGATGAATTCCGCGAACTCGACTACGATCGCATCTATGACACGATGCAGAAACCTGCGTTCGTCTATGATGGACGGAATATTTTGGATCGACAAAAGCTGACGAAGATTGGATTCGAAATCTTTGCAATCGGCAAAAGCAACTAGCTGCATGGGGGACATCGTTGGTCCAACGGCACTGATACTGCAACGATTCGATACGCATGGTTCAGCAACCTCCTACTCAGCATCCCCTGTGTTGTAGCGAAGCATGATTTTAATCCTCGGCAGTCGTGGTTACATCGGTAACGAATTTGCAAAGCTGTTTGAGCAGCAGGGGATTTCGTATCGAGGCGTCTCACGACGAGAGATTAATTATGCCGATCGCGATTCGTTAATCCGTTTGATTCGGGAAACTAAACCCGAATTTCTAATTAACGCAGCAGGCTATACAGGCAAACCGAACGTCGATGCATGCGAACTGCACAAGGCCGAATGCTTGATGGGCAATGCCGTCTTGCCTGGGATTGTTCGCGAAGCTTGTGAATCGGAAAACCTTTGCTGGGGACATGTTTCGTCTGGTTGTATCTACACCGGCGAGCGTGCCGATGGCGGTGGTTTCCGCGAAATGGATACACCGAACTTTTCATTTCGCGCCAACCATTGCAGTTTCTATTCAGGCACCAAAGCACTCGGCGAGGAAGTCTTGGCGGGTGCTGAAAACTGCTATATCTGGCGTTTGCGGATCCCCTTCAATCACGAAGCCACGTCGCGAAATTATCTAACCAAGTTGATGCGTTACGACACGCTATTGGAAGCAACCAATTCAATTTCTCACTTGAATGAATTTGTTCGTGCGAGTTACCAGACATGGACGCGTCGAGTCGAAACGGGGATCTACAACATCACCAATCCAGGGCGAATCACCACACGTGAAGTCGCGGATTTGATCAACACCCATTTGCTACCGAATAAGAAATTCACGTTCTTTGTCGACGAAAGTGAATTCATGCAGCGAGCCGCCAAAACGCCTCGCTCGAATTGTGTGATGGATAGTTCGAAATTGCTTTCCACAGGCATCCAATTGACACCTGTTCATGAGGCCATCGAGCAGGCGTTGAAATCGTGGACGGCTATCGACGAACCATAACTCCCCATTCGATTTACCTGCTGTTCCGCACCGCTTGTAACCTCACCAATCAAACATCGACGAAGGGTCAAAGATGAAGGGTATCATCCTGGCAGGTGGCTCTGGCACACGACTACACCCCGCGACGCGCGGCGTTAGCAAGCAGTTGATCCCCATCTACGACAAGCCGATGGTTTACTATCCGCTTTCGACTTTGATGCTGGCAGGCATTCGTGAATTTTTATTGATCTCGACTCCGCACGACTTGCCTGCGTTCAAGCGGCTTCTCGGTGACGGGGCTGACTGGGGAATCCAACTGCAATACGCTGAACAGCCCAAGCCAGAGGGACTAGCGCAAGCGTTTGTGATTGGTGCCGACTTCATTGGCGATGACCGTGTTGCCCTCGTTCTGGGTGACAACATTTTCTACGGCCAGGGGTTCCGCAGAACCTTGGCGGCGGCAGCTCAGAAAGAGGTGGGTGCCACGGTGTTTGGCTACCGCGTGACCGACCCCGAGCGTTACGGCGTGGTCGAATTTGATGCCTCCGGAAATGTCATTTCGATCGAGGAAAAACCACAACACCCCAAATCAAATTTCGCCGTTCCCGGGCTGTACTTTTACGACAATTCGATCGTCGAGATCGCGGCAAACCTGAAACCGTCGGCGCGTGGTGAACTGGAGATCACCGATGTCAATCGCATTTACATGGACAAAGGTGAACTGACGGTCGAGCTATTTTCGCGTGGCTTTGCTTGGCTCGATACGGGAACCAAGGATTCGCTGCTGGATGCCTGCAACTTCGTGGCCGCTGTCGAAAAACGTCAAGGACTGAAAATTGCCTGCCCTGAAGAAATCGCCTACCTGAACGGTTTCATCGATCGCGAACAATTACTGAGGTTAGCAAGCGGTTTTAATAATGATTACGGCCAATATTTGAAATCCGTTCCGAGTTGAACTTAACCAATGCGAAGTTTCAGCACGGTTGCTTATTTGTGTGGTCCCACGGGGATGGCACATTGCAATGCAGCCCCCACTGAATCAGGATAAGATATCCCAACTAGACACATTTCTTCTCTTAGCACCCGCGATTTTCATGAACGATCTTGCCATTGTAGGACTCGGTTACGTCGGTTTGCCCTTGGGGCTCCAGTTTGCCAAAAACGACTGCCAGGTTTTGGGATTAGATATCGACGCCGCCAAAGTAAACGCAATCAACGCGGGCAAGTCGTACATCCACCATATCCCTGCCGAATCGATCGCCGATCAAGTCAACGCGGGCCGGTTAAAAGCAAGCACCGACTTTTCATTGGTCAGCGAATCACGAGCAGTGGTGATCTGTGTGCCGAGCCCGCTGAACAAGAACCGCGAACCCGACATTTCGTACATTCTGAAAACCGGCGCTGCGATTGCCCCTTATCTGAAACCAGGCATTTTGGTGGTCCTCGAATCGACCACCTATCCAGGCACCACGGACGAAGATTTACGCGAAGTCCTCGAGCAAGGTTCCGGATTGACGGCCGGAAAGGATTTTCATCTTGCGTTTTCACCCGAGCGAGAAGACCCGGGAAACCCAGATAGCAAGGTAGCCAAGATCCCTAAAGTTGTCGGTGGATTGACGCCTGCATGCTTAGAGCAAGCCAAAGAACTCTATTCACGCGCCGTTGAACGTGTTGTACCGGTTTCAAGCTGTCGCGCCGCCGAAGCCACCAAGTTGCTCGAGAATATCTTTCGCAGCATCAACATCGCGTTGGTGAACGAGCTAAAGGTCGTCTACGAAGCAATGGGGATCGACGTTTGGGAAGTGATCGAAGCAGCAAAGACCAAACCGTTTGGCTACATGCCGTTTTATCCTGGCCCCGGACTCGGCGGCCACTGCATCCCGATCGATCCGTTTTACTTGACCTGGAAAGCGCGCGAGTACGGCCAAGCCACTCGCTTCATCGAACTGGCGGGCGAAATCAATACGTCGATGCCAACCTATGTCGTTCACAAGGTGGCCGAAGCACTCAACTCGGTTCGCAAACCGCTCAACGGCAGCAAAGTGTTGTTGGTAGGCCTGTCCTACAAAGCCAATGTCGATGACGATCGTGAATCGCCGGGGTATATCCTGCTCGAGATGCTCAAAAACGCAGGTGCCGAAGTCGCCTTTTACGATCCCTATATCCCGGTGATTCGCCCGAGCCGCGAACACGCTCATTGGGCTGGGACCGAATCGATCGCGTGGGATCAATCGACGGTGGGAAGTTTCGATTTGACGTTGATTGCAACCGCTCATGCCAACGTCGATTACCAACAGCTATGCGATTGGTCACAACTTGTGATCGACACTCGCAATGCCACCAACGGCATCAAGTCCGACACTCGGGTCGTCAAGGCCTAACCCGATCGCTTGCATCGCGTTCACTGCTTCTTCGGCGCCGC
Organism: Novipirellula caenicola; assembly: GCF_039545035.1. Taxonomy (NCBI): domain Bacteria; kingdom Pseudomonadati; phylum Planctomycetota; class Planctomycetia; order Pirellulales; family Pirellulaceae; genus Novipirellula; species Novipirellula caenicola. The sequence goes on along the minus strand of NZ_BAABRO010000023.1, from coordinate 78,681 downwards.
CGGCGGCGGATTTCCCGCCGCGCAGGTGAAGAATCCGCCGCTGCAACCGCCGCGTTTTCGACTACACGTCCTCGGAGTATGATTGAGCCTTTCGCCTCGATCCTCAGAGACATTCTACGTGAGTCCCCGTTTTCGATCGCTTCGACTGCGACTGTTGTTGCCGTTGGTCATGGTTTCCATGATCGCGGCAATTGTCGTGGCATGGGCCTCCTATCGCTCGGGGGATCGGTTGTCGCGTGAACAGATCGAGACGCGATACCAAGCGATCGAGGCGACGCTTGTCGGGGCACCGTTTCCTCTCACTCAGTCGATCACGCAATCGCTTTCGGACCTGACCCACACCGAATTGATCACGATCGGCAGGCGAGGAAACGTCATCAATGCATCGATCCCGGTACCCGAGAACCACTGGAGGCATCCGCCTGTTGCACCCGAGACTAGCGATTTTCAAAAGGTGACGATGGGATCGGAAGTTTTTCTGTACCGGATTTTCTCTCGTCACGGTCCTGCGGCGGGCAACGATGGCGTCGACCGAATCGCCGTGCTGTTCAACTACAACGACCTGTATCGTGCTCGGATCCAGGCGGCGGCGTTTCCGCTTGCCACCGGTTTCTCAACGATCTTGCTATTGTCATCGATCACGTTTTGGATCACGCATCGATTAACGAGCCGGTTGTCGTATCTCCAGCGTCAAGTGAACCAAATTGCCGAAGGCCATTTCGACACGGAAATCCCCACCGACCCGATCGATGAACTAGGGCTACTCGGGGCCTCGGTCCAACGCATGTCGGATCAACTAGCGCAAATGTGGCAACAATTGACGCGTACACAGGGCGAAAAGCTGCTACACCAACTTGCATCCGGGATGGCCCATCAACTACGCAATAGTTTGACGGGAGCTCGAATGGCGATCGAACTGCATCGACGAAGCTGCTCTGATTCCGAGGACACCACTCTTCAAGTCGCCCTCGACCAGATTGAACAAACCGAAGACTACGTGCGTCAGCTTACGTTAGTCGCGGCGGGCAAGCAGGACGAGGATCGCCCAGAACGTCTGCTCGATTGCATCCACCATCTGCAAAACAGCATCAATCCGATCGCCAAACATCGGCACGTTGCGTTGCAGTGGTCTGTGGATGAGAAACTCGACGATGTCATGATTGGTGACGGCCCGAGCTACTCGGCAGCGGCGTCCAACTTGATTCTCAATGCGATCGAAGTCGGAACGGAAGTTCGAATTCGTGTGGCGTTGACTCATGACCAGAAATGTCAAATTGTGATTGGCGACAACGGTCCTGGCCCTCCCGAGCAACTTGCGGACGAGATTTTTGAACCCTTTGTCACCAGCAAACCCGAGGGCCTTGGGCTCGGACTGCCGCTGGTTCGGCGAACCGCACAACGTCATGGCGGCAGCGTAAAATGGGAACGAAACGACGGATGGACTCAGTTTACGATGACCACGCAAATCAGCACCACGCCTCCCTCGCCATCCGCGAACACGCCGTTATGAACGCAAAACGCAGTATCCTTGTCGTCGACGATGAACCCTCCATTTGCTGGGGGTTTGAACGATTACTGAGTAGCGCAGGTCACGAAGTGCTGATCGCCTCGTCTGCCGAAGATGCACTCAAAATCGCTCAGTCACGTCCACTGGATTTAATCCTACTGGATGTTCGTTTGCCGGGTGAAGACGGGATTACCGCTCTGCCGAAGTTGCAAGCCGCTACAAACGGAGCCCCGGTGATTGTGATGACGGCATTCGGCGATCTCGAGACGGCCGTGGGAGCGGTCCATGCCGGCGCATGCGATTATTTAACCAAACCGTTTCGGCTCGAAGACGCGGCGAAAGCATGTGAGCAAGCATTGCGTGTCGGCGGCCGGCTGACGCCAGACGAACCCGACACCGTTCCGCCGAGCGACGCTTCGTTATTGGTGGGAAAATCGGCAGCAATGCAGCAAGTGTTTCGCCAAATCGCATTGGTGGCCGATAGCGATTTATCCGTTTTGATTACCGGTGAAACAGGCACCGGCAAAGAACTTGCCGCTGCGGCCATTCATCGCCATAGTCGCCGTAGTGATAAACCGTATCTGCCCATTGCTCCGGTGTCCCTTAGCGAAACCGTGATTGAGAGCGAGTTGTTTGGGCATGTCAAAGGCGCATTTACCGGCGCCGATTCCAATCGTGCCGGACTGTTCGAACTTGCCAGCGAAGGATCGATTTTGCTTGATGAGATCGGCGAACTTCCTTTGGCAATCCAAGCCAAGCTATTGCGTGTGTTAGAGCAGGGCGAATTTACCGCCGTCGGTGATGTGGCGGCACGACGATCGAATGTGCGCATCATCGCAGCAACCAATCGCGATCTTGAACAGGCGGTCCAAGAGGGTACCTTCCGCGAGGACCTGCTGTATCGACTTAGCGCGGTATCAATCCGACTGCCTCCGCTGCGGCATCGCAGCGAGGACATTCCCATGTTGATCGAGTACTTTCTAACACGGCTGGGCTATCCTTCGCCTAAAAATGCCATCGATTCTTCGTTGATCGATGCCTTAAAAAAGCGTTCTTGGTGGGGGAATGTTCGCGAGCTGCGAAACGCGGTCGAACATGCTTCGGTGATCGCACGAGGTCGTCCGTTGTTGCTCAGTGACTTTCCCGAGGAACGACAAAATCGTAACAGTACCGCCGACGCGCCACCCAATTCACTCGGTAAAGCCGTGGCCTCGTGGACGACGCAAGAGCTAGCAGCGGGAAGCGAAAATCTGACGGATCTGAACGAGCGATTTCAAGCCGCCGCAATGCCGACCTTGCTGCGACTCGTGCTCGCGCACACCGACGGCAATCGGGCCGCGGCCGCCGACATGCTGGGGATTCACCGAGGCACGCTACGCGAATGGATCAAACGCTACCCGCCCGATCTTGAAACGGCGTGACCCGAACTTAGCGACTTGGACACTCGGCGGCGTTTCGAAGGTGACGAAACCGTGGCAAACGCCAAATCAAAACGGTTAGCCGTCGGCCGTGAGGCACCGGGGCGTGTGTGGGCCAGGGCGTGCGTGGGAACCCGGCCGCTGACGCGTCGCGGCTCACTACATCAATCATCCGTTGGCGGCTTGTTAATTTAGTGAAGTTTCCTGCGGCAAGGGTGTATGACGGACTTTCTAGTCCGTCAATGGCGTATTCGACGGACTAGGAAGTCCATCGTACGACTAAAACAACAAGCCGTTGACGAATTCCGCTACGCTTAACTTGCACAAACTCGACATGAAAAAGATTCGCCCTACTCTTCACTCTCTTTTCGCAACATGCCGGGACATCGCCCTGCTGCGGTTCGGCCTCTCTATTGTTCGTTGATGGGATTATCTTCCAAATCGCCTTCGGTCAAAATTTGAAAACCTTTCTCTTGCAACGTTTTCATCGCGAAATCGATATTCTCGACCATGATAGCCACTGCGGGCTTTCCATGAGGACGAACCAGCAGCGGATACGCTTGCACGATATTCAATTCGGCCTGCAGCAGCGCGGTGCAAACTCGCAGCAGCGGCTGCGGGCCCGTCGGCAGTTCGACACCAATCAGATCGGTCTCGATGATCGCCAAACCGCTGCGTTCAAGAATTTCGCGTCCTCGATCCGCGTCACTCACCAAGAAACGCACAAATGCGCATTCCGCAGCGTCACTGATCGAAAGAGCACAAATGCGAATCCCGGTCCCCTCGAACCGTTTGACCACTTCCAAAAGCTGGCCAACGCGATTTTCCAAGAAAACCGTAAACTGGCGAAGCGCCGGATAATTTCGACCACGCGAAGTTTGATATGCGGTCACTGAATCGGATCCATCGCCAACGCTCATCGTAAGCTCGTTTTTGTGCGTGATTACTGATAGAAAATCAAGAAGAAGTTTACGCTTCGACCACATTCATGGTCAATCTTCGCCAATTCTGGGCTCAACACCGAGACGAGTCCAAATTGTCAAATTCGGACCAATTTCGCACGATTAAACGGATAAACAGGAAGCTTGATGGATTCGGATCTACTGAAAAACGGCTCAACTCACCAAATCGAAGTCCGAGTCGAATACAACGAAACCGATGGACAGAGACGCGTTCACCACGCCAATTACTTGAATTATTTCGAGCGAGGCCGGGTCGAAATGCTGCGGGCGGGGGGGATCAGCTACAAGCAATTCGAAGCGTCGGGTCGGATGTTAGTTGTCACTGAAATGAATATTAAGTATTTCGCTGCGGCGGAATTTGACGATGTTCTTACCGTGACCACCACCCTGGTCGATGCCAAAAAAGTCCGTCTTTACCACGAATACCGCATCCAACGTGGCGATCAGCTCGTGGTCGAAGCGACTTCGACGATCGCGTGTGTTGACAAAAATGGACGCCCCTGTCGGTTTATTTAAATCCCGCATAACGACTGAATCGGCCCCCATTTACAGGGAAAACGGTAGTTTTCACCGCAAGTTCAAATTAAATCTGCCGTCACACGCCGTTTCAGCGGTGTAAACGGTTAAATTATGCTGGATCGCACCAGCGAATGTCGTACAATGACGTTTAATGTGATTTCGATCACATCCCACCTTACACCCGCCCCCCCGCAACATCGCACCGACTCGATTCTGATCCGAATCGTGAGAAATCGACCGATCTTCGTCGGTGGATCGATTGCGACTGTATCACCATTCCACGCGAATTCACGATCCAACACGAATTCATCACCCCACCCGAATTCATTATTCCCACCCCTGAAATTCCTTGCATTTTCCCATAATGCCGTTTCGCGCGATCATCTTCCTGACCTGCATTGCCCTCGGCTTTGCCGGGACTCGGACCGTCGTTGCTCAGCAAGACACCGCTACTAAACAAGACGCGGCAAAACCGTCTGCTGCAGAATCATCCGCCGCCCCCCAGGGAAGCGGCCCCGGCGACTTGCAGGCTGCGGTCCAGTCGTGGCAAAAGACCGGTTGGCCACTCGTCGAGCGGCTCTGTGTCGATTGTCATGATTCCGAAGATGGCGACGCGGGGCTCAATCTAAACGTCTACCAGGACATCCAATCGATCGATGCCGACCTCGGATCGGTCGAACGGGTGTTAGAGATCGTTCGGTTTGGGGCCATGCCGCCGGAGGATGCCGATCTGCCGACCGACGAAGAGCGGAAGGCTTTGGTCGCGTCGCTTGAACAAATCCTCTACAGCGTCGCTTGTAATTCGCGTCGGGCACCGAGCAACGCCACCACCCGTCGGCTGAATCGGTCCGAATACAACAATACGATTCGCGACCTGTTTCACATCGACCTTCGTCCCGCCGACGCGTTTCCCTCAGACGAAGTTGGCGGAGGGTTCGACAACAACGGTGACGTTTTGACATTGTCGCCCCTGTTAATCGAAAAGTATTTCGAGGCGGCCGAAACCGTCGCCACTCACGTCATCATCGATCCCGAGACGCTTCCCAAATTGGCCGCCGATCTGGCCAGCGATCGCTTGTTCGTTCGCGGAGAGTCAAAGACAGGAAGTTTTAATGGTCGCTTCTTGGATCCCGACGCCTACGTGTGGACCGAAGTCGACGTACCGGTCGACGGCGAATACTCGGTGCGTCTGTATGGCGGAGTCACCGACGAGAAAGCGAAACCGGGACAATTTGGCATCTTTGACAACGATGGAACCCTGCTTGCCAAATACGAGCTTGGATATTTTGGCGGCAGTGGCAGCAGTCAAAGCAAAGAACAGCGTTTCCAACTGAAAAAAGGGATGCATCGTTTCCGAATTGCTCCGATTGCGGACGATGCTGAGGTGGGCAAAACGAAGTTCAAGCAGCAGGATGACCTGACTGCCGAAGTGATTGCCAAGCAGCACGAGGACAGCAAAAAGGCGTTACAACCGAGTGGCAAGTTCGACTTGGGCAAATACCCTCACATGGTCCGACGACTTCGCGTGGACGGACCGCGGGGATCGCGTAAAAGCGAACTGCCAAAATCACATTTGGAAATCGTTCGCAAAACCGCCAGCTACGATGGCGGCAAAAAGCAGTGGAAGAACGTCGTCGAAGCAGCCAGCGAATGTCTTAAACCGCTGATGCGACGAGCGTTTCGCGGACCGGTCAGCGACGACGAAGTCAAACAATTTGCTTCGCTGGTCGAAATTGCCACCCAGCGTGACGAGAGCTATTACCGCGGACTGCAAATCGCGGTGACGGGGATCTTGATGTCGCCTCGCTTCCTGTTTCGCGTCGAAACTCCCGCAGATAACAAATCCGCAGGCACCAAATCCGCAGAAAACGATTCCGCCGAACCGCAACTCACACAGCATCAATTGGCAACACGATTATCCTATTTCTTGTGGAGCAGCACGCCCGACGAAGCGTTGTTAAAGACAGCGGACGAAGGAAAGTTAGAAGGCAAAGCGATCGAGGATCACGTTCGCCGCATGCTGAAGGATGATCGCGCCGATGCACTCGGTAGCGAATTCGCAGCTCAGTGGTTAGGACTTCGCAACCTGAACGGTCATGAAGCCGACGAAAGGCTTTTCCCCAAATACAACGACTCGCTTGCCAAGGCGATGTCCGAAGAAACCGAGCGATTGTTCATGCATCTGGTTCGCGAAAACCGGCCTGCACATGAACTGCTAACCGCTGACTACACGTTCCTTAATCCGCAACTTGCTAAGTTCTACAACACAACACACAGTGGCAAGGAACAATTCGAGCGGGTGTCACTGAAAACCACTCCTCGCCGCGGAGTCCTCTCGCACGCCAGCGTGTTGACGCTGACCAGCAATCCTAACCGCACTTCGCCGGTGCAGCGAGGCAAATGGATTCTCGAAAACATCCTCGGCACCCCGCCACCGGATCCACCGGCCGGAGTCCCAGAGCTAGAGGAAACGCAAACCGCAGACGCCAATGCCTCGTTCCGCGAACAGCTCGAGATTCATCGTGCCGATCCAAGTTGCGCCGCGTGTCACCGCGTGATGGACCAACTCGGATTTGGTTTAGAACAGTTTGATGCCGTGGGTCAATTTCGCGAATCAACGCCCAAGTCAAAAATTGACGCCTCAGGTGAACTGCCTGGCGGGCGTCGTTTTTCGGGCGCGGCCGATTTGGCCGAGATGCTGGGCAATAGTGAAAAAGATGCGTTCGCCCGAACCGCAATTCGCCGTCTGCTGACCTTTTCACTTGGGCGAGAACTGTCGCCTGCGGATCGCTGCGTGATCGAATTGATCGCAGAAAACACCGCAAAAGAAGAATATCGCTTCACGGACTTGATTCTTGAAGTGGTGCGTAGTCGTCCCTTTCAGAACCACTCGCGTTCCAACTAAAATAAACTCTCGGAGGAGAAACGATGAGCCAGCCAATCAGTCGACGAACGATGCTTCGCGGTGCCGGACTTGCCATGGGGCTGCCACTGCTCGAATCGATGACTCCGATCGCGCGAAGCGCGTTTGCATCGAGTGCAACTGCGGTGGCGGAGAAACCCGTCCGCATGGCGTGCATTTTCTTTCCCAACGGAGTGATCGTTCCCGAATGGAAACCGACCGGCAGCGGCGATGATTGGCAGCTTTCGACGTCGCTAAAACCGCTGGCGCCATTCAAGTCCAAAATCAACGTGATCTCCGGACTTGCGCACGACAATGGACGAGCGCACAAGGATGGTGCAGGCGATCACGCTCGCGGCGGCGCGACCTTCTTGACCGCCGCTCGTCCTGTGAAAACCAGCAGCAACATTAAGCTTGGGATTTCGGTCGACCAAGTCGCGGCCAGCCAATTGGCCGGCAAGACGACATTGCCATCGATCGAACTCGGTTTGCAAGGCAGCCGCAATGCGGGCAGCTGTGACAGTGGATACAGCTGTGCTTATTCGTCCAACATCTCGTGGCGTAGCGAGACGCAGCCGATGCCCAAGGAAGTCAGTCCCAGGATGGCTTTCGAACGCATGTTCGACACCGGCAGCGACGCAGCCCGGCGTGAACGTGATTTTTATCGCAAGAGTATTCTGGACGTGGTGGCGGCCGATGCCAAACGATTGATGAAAAACGTCGGCCGGTCGGACCAACGCAAACTAGACGAATACTTCACCAGCGTCAGTGAAATCGAAGCGAGAATTTTGCGTAGCGAGCAAGCGGATCGTGCCGCGATGCCGGACTTGGAAGTTCCCTATGGCCGAGTCGAGGCGTTTCGTGAACACGCACGGCTGATGTACGACATCATGGCGGTCGGGTTCCAAACCGACACCACCCGAGTCGCCACGTTGATGCTCGACTCGGCCGGTGGCAGTCGGCGATACTCGGAAATCGGTGTCAAAGAAGGGCATCACCAACTGAGCCATCATCGCAATCAAGAAGAACAAGTCGCGCAGCTGAAAAAGATCGACCGCTACTTGGTGGAACAATTCGCCTACTTCCTTGAGCGTCTCGAATCGATCCAGGAAGGCGAAGGCACGCTGTTGGATCAATCCATGGTCTTGTACGGCAGCGGAATCAGCGATGGCAACCGCCACCGCCATGAAGATTTGCCAATCGTGCTCGCCGGCGGCGCTGGGGGACAAATTCGTACAGGACGTTACATCGAGACCAAGTCCGAGCGTCCGATGGCCAATCTGTTCCTATCGATGCTGGACAAAATGGGAACGCCCGCCGAGTCGATTGGCGACAGCAGTGGCCGGCTCGAAGAGCTCGGCTAGTCGCCAGCGTTGCCATCTTTCTGGTGGCCTTTTAACGACGAGTCACGAACCAGCCTTCGGGCGGATCAGGCAAATTGAATGCTTCGTGGTATTGCCGCTGAGCACGCTCGATCCAAACGGAGGTCCGTTGGTACATCGGCAATGGACATTGCCGAACCGCTTTGCGAGCGAGTTGTTTGGCTCGCGAGAAATCTTGCGAAGCAGCGGCGGCCAATGCCAAGTTGTGTGTTGCGGCTACCTGCAACGGATGCTCTTCAGCCGCCTTGGTCCAGTACTTCGTCGCCTCTTGCCAATCGCCTTGCCGCGCCGCCGCGTTGCCACGCAGCACATCGGATTTCCCCAACGTTAGTATCGGAGCGGCAAGCGATACCGTTTCGTAATCAAGCGACGGCGCCAACAAGCGGTAGGATTCGCGCACCGCCGCGGCAACCATTTGGTCCTCGGGATCCGTAATCAGTGCCAAGTCGGGATAACGTTTGACCGCCGCGTCGCGTTCCACCACCACCGGTTTTCCGCCCGACGGCAAATGATCATCCATGGCGGTCAAACGCCACGAGATCGTCAATTTGTCTGGGTCGGCAGGGCGTGAGCCGTGGGTCCGCTCGGGTAACACTTCGCCACGCAACAGATAGTCGTACCCTTCGCGACGCGCCACCGATGCGAGCGCGACATCACTCGATTCGTCATCGGTCGCAGCAACCAAGCGAATCGCTGACTTCGCTTGCAGCGTTTCAGAGTCGACAAGCTCGAGTTCACGTCCGTCGTCTCGAGGAGCCGAGGCAATGAATTGAGTTTGTATTTTCTTTGCGATTTTCTCGGGACCGACCACTTGAGCCACGGCCACCCGCTTGCCCACAGTGGACTGGAGTGCGGGTGGAGTCCAAATCGCGATCGAAGCGCGCGTGCGACAACCGACGCCAAGGGCAATCCCGGCGCAAAGGAGCGTCATACGGAGCAACGTGAGTCTCATGGTGCATGCTCTGTAACGATTCCCAAGCCGAAGCGTCAACCGAGAAATGGAGCGGAGCGTCCTGATTTCACCTCCCCTCCGGGGACGTCAGAGTCGGCGGTAGCCGGCTCTGGGTGGGGCTCGCAGTGTTAGAAATAGAACGTGCCAATCTCAGGCATCTACCCCTCCCCGGCCGCCTCCTGCGGCCGACCCTCCCGGAGGGAGGGTAAACATGATTTCACCTCCCCTTTGGGGAGGTCAGAGTCGGCGGCAGCCGGCTCTGGGTGGGGTTCGCGGTGTTAGAAATAGACCGTGCCAACTTCAGGCACCGAACCCTCCCCGGCCGCTTCCTACGGCCGACCCTCCCGGAGGGAGGGTAAAACTGATGTCACCTCCCCTCCGGGGAGGTCAGAGTCGGTGGTAGCCGGCTCTGGGTGGGGCTCGCGGTGTTAGAAATAGAACGTTCCAATTTCAGGCATCTCCCCCTCCCCGGCCGCCTCCTGCGGCCGCCCCTCCCGGAGGGAGGGTAAAACTGATGTCACCTCCCCTCTGGGGAGGTCAGAGTCGGCGGCAGCCGGCTCTGGGTGGGGTTCGCGGTGTTAGAAATAGACCGTGCCAACTTCAGGCACCGAACCCTCCCCGGCCGCCTCCTGCGGCCGCCCCTCCCCGAGGGCGGGTAAACTTGCGCAGCCACACAAAAAACCGCAATTTCGGGTCCACCTTTCATCTGTCCCGGTATTTCCTAGAATTCTCCCTTTGAACGCTCTGGATTTTCCCCTCTTACGTCAAAGCCGAACTTTCCATGCCTCGTTACAATCCCGCCGAAATTGAGCCTCGCTGGCAAGCTTATTGGGAACAAAACCACGTATTCGCCACTCCGGAAAACCCGACGGGCAAAAAACGTTACGTTTTGGACATGTTTCCCTACCCCAGCGGCGATGGGCTGCACGTCGGGCACCCCGAAGGCTACACGGCGACCGACATCATCTCGCGTTTTGCCCGCGCCCGTGGCGAGAGCGTGCTGCACCCGATGGGATTCGACGCATTCGGGCTGCCCGCCGAAGAACACGCGATCAAGACTGGCGAACACCCTCGCGTTCAGACCCAGAAAAACATCGATAACTTTACCCGCCAATTAAAAATGTTGGGCTTCAGCTACGACTGGGACCGGGTACTGGCGACCACCGACGAAGATTATTTTCGCTGGACTCAGTGGATCTTTCTTGTTCTATACGACACCTGGTTTGATAGCGAAGCGCAAAAGGGCCGTCCGATCGCGGAATTGCCGATCCCTGAGGGTGTACAGTCGCAAGGTGAATCGGCCATCGAAGCCTATCGCGACTCGCAGCGGTTGGCCTATCAAGACGACGCTTTAGTGAATTGGTGTCAAGAACTTGGTACCGTTTTGGCCAATGAAGAGGTGATCGACGGTAAGAGCGACCGTGGCGGTTATCCCGTCAAACGGATTCCACTGCGTCAATGGATGCTGCGGATCACCGCGTACGCCGAGCGGCTGGCAGACGGACTGGACGATTTGGATTGGCCCACGGGGATCAAGAAACTGCAAACCGATTGGATCGGACGCAGTACCGGTGCCGAAGTCGACTTCTATATTGGTGACGCTGACCAATTTGACGCCTGGAAAGCGGAACGGGCCAAGAACGCATTTCCTGCCGAATCCGGCGACGATGCTTTGCGAGTCTACACGACCCGCCCGGACACGCTGTTCGGAGCAACCTATATGGTGATCGCACCCGAACACCCGCTGGTCGACCGCTTGACGACGCAGGCACATTCCGAGGCCGTCAACGCGTATCGCGAAAAAGCCTCCTTCAAAAGTGACCGTGAACGCACCGAAGGTGACAAAATCAAAACGGGTGTCTTCACCGGGTCAACCGCGATCAATCCCGTCAACGGCGAAGCGATCCCGATTTGGGTTGCCGACTATGTGTTGGCCGGCTATGGCACCGGAGCGATCATGGCCGTGCCCGCACACGACGAACGCGACTTTGAATTTGCCAAGCAGTTCGATTTAAAGGTCGTGCCTGTGGTTGATCCCGACGCGGATGATCCCAACCGCGAAGCGATCCTAAAAGGCGAAGTCTGCTTTGCGGCTCAAGGCCGAGCAATCAACAGTGGCGAATTCGACGGCAAAACCACCGAAGAAGTCAAATCGGCGGTCACCAAGTGGTTGTCGGAATCCGGCCAGGGCAGCGAGGCGGTCAACTTCAAGCTTCGTGATTGGCTGTTCAGTCGTCAACGTTTTTGGGGCGAACCGTTCCCAATCCTGCACGAGCTCGACGAAAACGGCGAGCCAACGGGAATCAAGCGAGCGGTCGATACTGCAGAACTTCCTGTCCGATTGCCTGACCTAAAAGACTACAAACCGCATGGTCGCCCCGAGCCGCCATTGGCCAAAGCCGATGACGATTGGTTGTACGTCACGATCGATGGAAAACGCTACCGCCGTGAAACCAACACGATGCCTCAGTGGGCCGGATCATGTTGGTATTACTTGCGATACATTGATCCCAAAAACGATCAAGCGATGATCGATCCCGAAAAAGAAAAGCAGTGGATGCCAGTCGACTTGTACGTCGGCGGAGCGGAGCACGCTGTGTTGCATCTGCTGTACTCGCGATTCTGGCACAAAGTCCTTTACGATCGCGGCCACGTCAGCACCCCCGAGCCGTTCGGCCGTCTGGTCAACCAAGGCATGATCCTTGGTTCGCCGCAGTATCACATGAGCGACGAAGAATACGAATCAGCGAAGGCCGATCTTAATGCCAAGGGAATCCAAGGTGACCGCGTCGAAGATGGCGGCAAAGTTTCCGTCATTTTGAAACATTCCGATGGCTCGGATTTAAGTGACGATGCAACGGAAAAACGCAAAGGCAACACGTTTTTGGCGGGTACCGATTTGAAGGTCTTGGCGAAGGCCGACAAGATGTCCAAGAGTCGAGGCAACGTCGTCAACCCCGACGCCGTCGTGAGGGATTACGGCGCTGACGCACTGCGACTTTACGAAATGTTCATGGGACCGCTCGAAGCGACCAAGCCATGGTCGATGGACGGAGTCGGCGGAGTCCGTAATTTCTTGGACCGCGTCTGGCGAATGATCATCGATCAGGATGCGGACGAAGTCGTGCTGTGTGATGCGATCACCGATGACGCCTGTGACGAAGACCAATTGCGAACGCTTCACCAAACGATCCGCAAGGTCACCGAAGACACCGAAGCGATGAGTTTTAATACGGCCATTGCTCGGATGATGGAGTTCACGAACTTCTTTACTCGCTGCGAGAAACGTCCGCGTGAAGCGATGAAGACCTTTCTGATCTTGTTGTCGCCTTACGCTCCGCATTTGGCCGAAGAATTATGGATGCTGTTAGGCGGCGAAGGCTGTGTCGCCAAAGCCGCGTGGCCCGAGTGGGACGAAGCCGCATTGGTCGAAAGCAGCATCGAGATCCCCGTCCAAATCAATGGAAAGATCAAAGCCAAGATCAACGTGGCTCCCGATGCCGGCAAAGATCAATTGATCGAAATCGCCTTGGCCGACGCCAAAGTGAGCGAGCAATTGGCGGGCAAAACGATTGTCAAACAAATCGTGGTCCCTGGACGACTGGTGAACTTGGTTGTGAAATAGCCAGACGTCAAATAACCAACTGTGAAATCACAAAACATCTCCATCGCGACAAATCGCTGAACGAGATCAAAAAAAGCGGGCGACATACACGTCGCCCGCTTTCTTTTTGTCATTACGACTCTTAACGCGTCAACTTTGAGAATCTTGTACGGATCACATCTTTCGAAGCACGTGTCTGCGACGATGAACACAATCCGTATGGTTTTGAGTGTCAGACGCGATCACCCGTGCAATCGCTTTCTCAGTCTTTGAATTCGGTGTCGCCGATTGGATTTCCTTCAGAATCGATTCCCATAGCAGCATCCATCTGCTGAAGTTCGTCCTGTGTATATTCCAGTTTCTGAGGTTCTTCTGAAGCACAGCCAATGGTAGTTACCAGTAACAATGCCCAAACCATGGAAAGAATAGTCTTTAATTTCATCGTGTCATTTCGAATGTGAAAACAAAATAGAAGTAAAGCAAGGATCGAACTACAGGTTCTCAATACTGACCGTTTCTTTGCTTGCACGAGTGCCCAGTGCTCCCCAAAGTCCATAGGGGCTTTGCAAGCCGGCTGCCTTACAACCTGCACGACCTGGATCGACTGGCCCCGTAGTTCCGTCTCCTGCTTCGATGGAGTCGGTGACAAACTTCACGGCTCCATCTCCCATCAAAACGTGGCAACCACCTTGATGTCGACTACTCGAAGGAAAGGAACCAACATGCTCGACTGCGTTGGTCGTCGCAGAGTATCGGCCACACAACGGTTTGTTTGGTGGTCTTGTTGTGGTCATCCCAGTAAAGCAAGCGCCAGCCGCAGTCCAACGGTAGCCTCGAAGAATATTCGGAGCTCCTGGCATCGCCTGATAACTTGCACTCGCGGGATCATAAAAAGTAGGGCGAGACGCGTCGATCGCGACATCGCAAGCGGACGGATTGGAGAGGATTAGATTGTTATCGGACTTGTTGGAACCGAATGTGGTCGTCGCAAAATTGTCCCCCAAGTCCGTTGCAATTTCTCCCATGGCAATGGTGTTACTCAGTCCATCGAGAATATCACCAAATCGCATCGAGGCGTGGGCCACGAACATGCCGCGACAATTTGCGACATTCGACCTACCTGCAACCTCTGTTGAATTATTTCGATGCAAAATGCCGCGGTGAATGTTCCAAACCGTATCGCCTAAACAAAATGCGTAGTTCGTGCGTCCCAGTGCTGGAAAACCAACGCCTGGATCACTGGGGCAACGAAACATGGGGACCTCGGTCACGGCCGGATTGTATCGAGTTACGTCGGATCCGCCGTATGTGTGATTGGGACCAAATGGGTAGTAGAAAATCGCGCCGTCGTCACTGACTTGCTCGTTTGAAATCGACTCCCACAATCCTGTCAATTCACAGAATGGCAATAAACCGATGAGTGCACTACCTTGGCGTTTGGTGGATCGACGGCTTGCCGCCCCTTCATTGCCGGTATTGTTTGGACCTTTACTGACGTCGCCATAGGGTCCTGTGCCCTGTATCGGCAACTGATTGAAGCTGGAATGGTAGTTGTGCATCGCCAATCCAAGCTGCTTGAAATTGTTGCTGCAACTCATACGTCGTGCCGCTTCGCGAGCCGCTTGCACCGCAGGCAACAGCAATCCGACCAGCACCCCAATGATTGCGATCACGACGAGCAGTTCCACCAAGGTGAAGCCGAATTTACCGCGTCGGGCTAAATGACTAGACATCTAATCTGCCTCAGAAAAAGAGATGATGAGAGAAAGAGAAAGAAAATGAATACAAGTGCAAGAACGCCCGCTGGCAGTCAACCTCGTTACTTTTCATTTCCGACGTATTTACTGCCGTTCAAACAGAGACTGACCACAGAAAATAAAAAAAGATCTGATTTTTTGAACAAAGTCGGTTGGTAGCGTGGTTCGCCGAATCGCCCCTTCGCCTGATCCCGAAGACGGCGAACCCAACGAGCGGGAAAAAAGGCGTTATAAAAGTAAAAACGCAAGGCGGAAATTCGCTTGAGCGGCAGTAATGAAACAGTGAGAATTCCCAAGGTTCGGGTATGAGCAACCAAGGAGAACGATCGGAGAGCGAAGCAGATGTCGCAAACTTTGTTCAACTCTTTACCACCCACGAACGTCGCATACGTGCATTTTTGTTTACGTTGCTTTGCGACCGCGATTCGGTCGATGAAGTGATGCAAAACGTCAGCACTGTACTTTGGAAGAAATTCGATGAACTCGATGACCCATCAGGATTTCTCAAATGGGCGTACGTGATTGCTCGATTTGAAGTCCTGACGTATCGCCGCAAACTGGCGCGGGACCGATTGGTGCTTGATGAAGGCCTAATCACGACATTGGCAGAGGAATATGTTTCGGACGACCATGCTCTCGATGTCGAAGATCGCATTCGCTATTTGAGCGACTGCATGTCGCATTTACAGGAACCTGACCGAAATCTTTTGGTGTCCGCCTACGCGTGCGGAACTCCGATAAATCGCGTTGCTGAAAAACACAGCCTATCCGTCAATCGCCTCTACAAACTACTCGGTCGCTTGCGGCGCGCCTTGAAACAGTGCGTTGAAACGAAACTGAAGCCAAGCTGAAAACCAATCAACCCACAGAAACCAAATCACTGATGGATGCCTTTAATCCAAACGATTTCGACGATCTTGTCGATCGCTACTGCGCGGGACTGCTAGACCGGGAATCGTTTAGCCGGCTTGAAACGATGCTCCGCGATGATGTTGAGCGACGACAACAGTTCCGTGAGACGATGTTGACTCACGCAGCACTGAATGAAATCGCTGACATGTATGACATCAACCAATCCGCTGTGGATTCGCACGGCTTATCAATGGCCGCGGTCATGGATTGCGACCCAAGTGACACCAATCGAGAGGCCGCCCATAGCTCGTCCAGATCTCAATCCCGTCAGCTGAAGTTGACTTGGCTAATGATGACACTGGCCTGCGCCGCTTCGATCGGCATCGCCATCTTTTCGTTTCTTTATCAGCCGAACAACGGAACGCATGCGCCAATCCAATTGGCTGATCCCGCAACCCAAGAAGCCCAGTTGATCAACCCACCGCTTCCTCCGACCCGACTGGTTGGCAACCAATCGATTGCGTTGATCAAGAGTGCCGTCGATGTGAACTGGGGGCCATCGGCGACGCCGCTTCGTGTGGGCGAAGTGATTCCTAATCATGTATTGAATTTTGAATCCGGCATTTTAGAGATTGTGTTTCTTTCAGGTGCGATGGTCGTTGTCGAAGGCCCTGCAAAGCTCGACCTAGTGTCGAAGGAAAAGGCTGTACTGCACAACGGCAAAATCCGCTGCTATGTCCCTCCGGCCGCGGTTGGATTTTCAATCGAAACGCTGGACACAAAGTACCTGGACATGGGGACTGAGTTTGGAGTGGAAATCAAACCAGATGGCAAGCAGGAATTGCACGTGTTCGACGGAGAAGTCCATGTTCATTCGTTGCACGGCGACGACTTACCGCAAACGGTGCTGTCGGGCGAAGGGCTTCAGCAAAAAGACAACAACCAATGGGCAAGGATCGAATCGGACACCAGTCAATTCACGAACAACAGTGATTTGAGCCTGCGAAAAACGGAACAGGAGCGAAAAACCTTCCGTGCGTGGTCCGATTACCGCACGAAAATTCAACACGACAAAGACCTGGTGGTGTTCTATGACTTTGATTCGCAAAGCCAAAACCCACAAGTGTTGAAAGACAAAAGCCAAAACGCGATTGACGGATCGATTGTGGGATGCGAAGTAAGCTCGGGCCGCTGGGACCTGAAGCCGTCGCTTGAATTCAAGAAACCAAGCGATCGAGTGCGGCTAAATATCCCCGGTGAATTCGAGGACGTAAGCATGACGACTTGGCTCCGACTCGATGGCTTTGACCGACACTTCAACTCGATTTTCTTAACCGATCGTTACGATGACGGCCATTTACACTGGCAGCTGAAATCGACGGGCGAGATCGACGCTGGGATCAAACTGGCAAATTCGCCACGTCGTATTTTTGTAAGCAAGCCCGTACTGGGGTACGAGGACCTCGGGCGTTGGATTCACTTGGCAGTCGTGGTCGACAAGAAATCGCAAACCCTTTCCCACTACCTCAATGGCGAACGGGTTGCCCGGTTTGACCTACGTACCGGCAGCGAACCCAATGTCCCGCAAGAACCTGTCAATAAGATTCGTTTTGGCAAAGCTGAATTAGGAAATTGGAGCCCCGAGCGAAAATACGACAGCGAACCGGTCCGCAACTTGAACGGTCGGATCGATGAATTTGCGATATTCAGCCGCACATTATCTGACTTCGAAATCCGAGAACTCTACAACCAAAGCCGTCCGCATTAGTAACACGACGCCACCATGCCGCGTGGGGAACATCGGATACGATCGACTCTTCGTCTCTTCGTTTCTTGGGCAGCAACACACCAGAGCGAATTTTCGGCAACGAATCGCCCCTCACTTTCGCCGTCTACCGAATCTACGTCAACACCGCGGCTCGAGATCCGGCTTAGGGTTATGATTTACCCGCGTTATAGATCGCAGGGTTGAGCGAGGCGTCGTTGTACATTTTCATCTGGCGATAGGTCTTGTGACGCTTTCGGCCTGCAAAAATGTCATCCAACAATTGCTGTAGCGACAACGACAAATCAGCCAATTGGGTCTCGCAGACCGCTAGCCGCTGAGCGACTTTTGCCCGGTGCTCGGGTTCGGTATCGCTGCGATCACACTGCTCACCGTAATGAAACAACCGCAGCGATAGGATCGACAAACGATCGATCACACTGCCGGGCGTCTCGGTGTTGATCGGAGCGTCAGCAGCGGTCGTGATCCCCGCCGCAGCGATGGCTTCCGAAATTGCGTCATCGATTTTTTCGATCTGGTTATGACGCTGCTGGTTCAAGCCATCAATCGTGCGTTTGACGGCTGCGATTTCCGTATCGGTGGCGGTGGGACTGCGTGCCTTGTCCTCTTCGTGCCACAACTGAAAATTGGTGGCATGTTGGTCACAGACGAGCCCCATGATGCCCGTCAACGAATGTCCCATCGGTTCGACGTGCCAACGCCGAACCCTATCGATCTGCATCTGCGTCAGATCCGCAACACGAAACACTTGCAATGGATCTGACGATGCCATGGATCAAACTTCCTTTTCGTCGATCCAAGTCATCATGCGGCGAAGTCCACGGCCGATTTGCTCGACGCCATGCTCACGCTCCAAACGACGAGTTGCCTTGAAGAAAGGTGCACCGGCACGATTTTCCGAAATCCACTTGCGAGCGAACTCGCCGTGTTGGATTTCCGTCAAAATCTTCTTCATCTCGGCTTTGGTTTCGTCGGTGATGATACGTGGACCGCTGACGTAGTCACCGTATTCGGCAGTGTTGCTGATGCTGTAACGCATGTAGCTCAAACCGCCTTGGTACAACAAATCAACGATCAGCTTCAATTCGTGCATGCACTCGAAGTAAGCCATTTCAGGCTGATAACCAGCTTCGACAAGCGTTTCAAAACCAGCTTTCACCAATTCGCTGACGCCGCCGCACAACACAACCTGTTCGCCGAACAAGTCGGTTTCGGTTTCTTCGGCAAACGTGGTCTCAATCACACCGCCACGCGTTCCGCCGATCGCCTTGGCGTAGGCCAAACCGATTTGTTTAGTGGTTTCCGAAGCCCCTTCGCCCAACGCGATCAAACAAGGAACGCCGCCACCTTTTTCGTATTCGCTACGTACCAAATGCCCGGGGCCTTTGGGAGCGACCAACAAGGTGTCGATTCCCTTGGGCGGCTCGATTTGGCCAAAGTGGATATTGAAACCGTGCGAGCACATCAACACGTTGCCAGGTTCCAAGTTCGGCTCGATGTGTTGGCGATAGATGTCGCCTTGAACTTCATCGGGAAGCAGGACGTTGATAACGTCCGCTGCCTTGGTCGCTTCGTCGATCGACATCGGCTTGAAGCCATGCGAAACGGCCAAGTCATAATTCGCCGATCCGGGGCGTTGCCCGATGATCACCTCACATCCGCTGTCACGAAGGTTTTGAGCCTGTGCGTGGCCTTGCGAACCGTAGCCAAGAATTGCGACGGTCTTGCCTTTGAGGTGAGACAAATCCGCATCGTTTTCGTAGTAAATCGTAGCAGCCATAACGGGGCTCAAATCTTTGGGTTGTTAAGTAAGAAATTGTCTATTGGTATAAGAAAACTCTAGGGGGGCGAGCGGCAGAACGTTGATTCGTTAAACCGTTACCACCTTGGGCGAGTCGCTTAGGCGTGGCACTCCGGCGTCGCTGCGAACCATCGCGATACGACCGGTGCGAGCCAGTTCGGTGATCCCGTAAGGTCGCATCCGCTCAATGAACGCTTGCACCTTGTTCTCGCGACCGCTGATTTCCACCATCACTTCGCTCGGGCCGACGTCGACGATCTTGCCACGGAAAATATCGACCAGCTCACGAATCTCGCTGCGAACCGGACCGGCGGGTGCTTTGATCTTCATCAACAACAAATCGCGTTCAACGAAATCACGACTGCTGACGTCGAGCACTTGGACGACCGTGACGATCTTTTCCAACTGCTTGCCGACCTGCTCGAGCACGCGGTCGTCGCCCACGACGACAAAGGTCATGCGGGAAAGTTGCTTGTTTTCGGTCTCACCGACCGCAAGCGAATCGATATTGAATCCGCGTGAGGCAAGCATGCCGGAAATGTGGGCCAGAACGCCTGGAACGTTTTGGACAAGTGCACTGAGCACATGCCGCTGGTTGTCGTTGCTCATCAGATGGGGGGTATCGTCATCTACGAGGATTTGGATTGAACCGCTTTGTCGAGCGTAGCATGATAATTTTGGCGACAAAAACCAACAAGGGCTTAGACCGGCTCCGAAGTGAATCGCCAGGCGGGCTCGCGAATCGCCGTCGGCTTGGCGTGTCGCCACCGGCCTGGACAGCATGATTCTGCAGGATGTTCACGCGAAAACGCAGCAAATGAGCACAAAAACGTGTCTAGAGTGATCTTGGTTGCTAAGCTAATGTGAGTCACCGAGCGAGTCGTATTCCGCTCGTCATCTCACCCATCTTCTCCATTCGCTACGTTCGCACCGCTTGGGACCTCGGCAAAACCATGAATTTTCGTGTTGAATTGCCAGCATATCGTGGCCCACTCGACCTGCTGCTCTACTTGGTTCGCCGCCAAGAGGTGTCGCTGCCAGAGGTGTCATTGTCCAAAATTGTCGACCAGTACCTCGGCTACATGGACATTTTGCAAGAGTTGGACCTGGGCGATATCGGGGACTTCCTCGACCTTGCGACGACCTTGGTCGAGATGAAAAGTCAGGCGGTTTTGCCAAAAATCGTCGAAGAAAGCGACGAGGAAGAGATCGTCGATCCGCAATCCGAGCTGATTGAACGATTGCTGCAATACAAAGAAATCCGTGATGCCGCCTCCATTCTGGATGAGATGGGCAGTCGGTGGCAGCAGCGGTACGAGCGGATGTCGGACGATTTGCCGACTCGCCGAGTCGATTTAGGCGATCAACCGATCGTCGACCTGGAAATCTGGGACTTGGTCAGCGCGTTTGGGCGAATCATGCGTGAAGCCGCAGGCCCGCCTGCGACCGAAGTCATCTACGACGACACGCCAATCCACGTCTACATGCAGCGGATTCACGAGCGTCTAAAAACGACCGAACAAGTCCATTTGATGGACCTTGTCACCGGTGGCATCCACAAATCGTCGCTGATTGGGTGGTTTTTGGCCACGCTCGAATTGACCCGGCACCACGGTGCGGCGGTCTTGCAGCACGAGCATGGCGATATCTATGTCGTCCGCACATCGAACTATTCGGACAGTTTGAATGTCAACGAAGTGGACAACTACGGCACCAAGGCCATCGAAGCGAGCAACATGCCGATCCGGATGCGCTAACCTCGCGGTTCGCAGCACGATCCATCGCCGATGGTTATCGGGGCAAGGTCTTCGGATCGTGTCCGGTACATCAAACCATCCCTTCACGATATCTTGTTCGGGCCTAGACAAGTTCCTTCACAATTTGCACTCAATGCTTACGGCCCGATGGTTGAAAACCTTCCTGTTCTTTCTCACGTCCACAATGGTCTGACCATCGAAGGCTACTCACGCGCGGCTGTGCAAACGTATTGGCGAGTCAATGAACTAAAGGTTTTGTTCGACTGTGGCGGCCAACCGTGGGATTTCATGGGCACGCCCACCATGTTCATCTCGCACGCCCATCTGGACCACATTGCCGCCTTGCCCGCCTACGTGTCACGGCGGCGGATGATGAAGATGGATCCGCCGGTCATCTACCTTCCGGATTCCGCTGTCGACACCACTTGGGACATGCTGCAACTGTTCCGCCGTCTCGATCGAGGAGCGATGCCATGCGAATTGATCGGGCTGCTGCCAGGCGATGAGACGTCCATCAGCCGCGAGTACATCGTCACAGCTCTGGAAACTCGCCATACGATTGATTCGCTCGGCTTTGTGATTCATCAGCGGCGTCACAAATTGAAACCCGAATTTCAAGGGCTCGAAGGCGACAAGATCCGCGACCTGAAATTGGCGGGAACCGAGATCACCGAAGAGACGAGGGTGCCGGTGTTCGCCTATACCGGTGACACATCGCCACCGGGACTGGATAACAATCCGGTCTTTTACGAGGCGAAAACGTTGATCAGCGAGTTGACGTTTGTCGCACCCGAGCATCGCAAAGAAAAAATCCACAAGCATGGGCATATGCACATCGACGATTACCGGCAACGTGCCGACCGTTTCCAAAACGAATTGATCATCGCATCTCACCTCAGCACGCGTTACAACGATGCGCAAGTGAAGCGACTTGCCAACAAAGGACTTCCCGATGCCCTTGGTGGCCGCATGAAACTGTGGCTTTAAACATGCAGTCTGTTTCGCATCCACCTTCGGATTGGACTTGGCCGACACCTCGATCGGCCTACGTCCACGTTCCGTTTTGTCGACATCGCTGTGGCTATTGCAACTTTTCCGTAATCGCGGACCGGGACGATTTGGTCCAGCCATTTTTGTCGGCGATTGATCAAGAACTCGCACAGCTTGATCGACCTTCGATTGACACGCTGTTTCTAGGCGGAGGCACTCCGACGCACCTAAGTGTCACTCAGTTAGAGTGGCTACTAAAACAAATCGAATTGCGATTTTGCCTTACCGACCAAGCCGAGCGAAGTGTCGAAGCCAACCCCGAAGACATCGACGAAGATAAACTACGCGTGCTGGCCGATCACGGAATCAACCGGATCAGTCTCGGGGTGCAGTCCTTTACGCCATCGAAACTAAAATTATTGGAGCGCAGCCACACTGCATCACAAGCCGCCGCGGCGATCGAATTGGCGGCAAAATGGATTGGCAACGTTTCGATTGATTTGATTTTCGCCGCGCCGCAGGAAACCGTTTCCCAATGGCAGTCGGATTTGCAAACCGCACTCGATTTGCCAATCCATCATCTTTCGACCTACGCGTTAACGTTCGAGAAGGGAACGGCGTTTTGGACCGCAAAACGCGCCGGACGACTCGACGCAGTGGACGAGGCGAGCGAGGTTGTGATGTATCAAACCACGCGTGAACGTTCGGCCGTTGAAGGACTGAGGCACTACGAGATCTCTAACTTTGCACGTGACGGCTTTCGTTGTCGCCACAACCTTGCCTACTGGCAAGGCCGAGGCTGGTACGCCGCCGGCCCTGGTGCCGCACGTTTTGTTGGCGGACGTCGCGAAGTCAATCATCGCAGCACCACCACGTACCTGAAGCGAATGCAGCAAAACGAATCCCCGGTTGCCGAATCCGACGCGATCACCCCACTGCAATATGCACGCGAACGCGCCGCGTTTGGCATCCGTCTGATTGACGGCATCGACATCGCCGAACTCGCTCATGAAACCCAGATCGACTTACACCGCGAATGCGGCGACGCGATCGAAAAATCGATCGCGCAAGGCCTGCTGCAGCGACAGGGCAATCACATCCGTCTGAGCGAACAAGGAATCCTGTTTGCCGACTCGGTCGCATCCGAGCTACTCGGCTAAGCCGCTGCGGAATAGCGGATCCGGCAAAGCCATTTCACCTCCCCGAAACTTGTTTTGGGGAGGTCCGAGCGAGCAAAGCAAACTCTGCGTGGGGCCTCTGTGTATCCAAAATGGAGAGTGTGCAAGTTCAGCTTTACCTCCTCACTCCTCACTCCTCACTCCTCACTCCTCACTCCTCACTCCGTGTCTCCGTGTCTCCGTGTCTCCGTGTCTCCGTGTCTCCGTGTCTCCGTGTCTCCGTGTCTCCGTGTCTCCCCCTCTCGCTCCCCCCTCTCGCTTCTGCTCACTCGCGAAAACGAATCGCATTACCATGCCACAACACTTCTAGATCGGCGCGGGTCCAGATCTCTGCGCCGACGGAGGGGTCGGCAACAACAAACCCGCCTCGCGAATTTTTTCCCAAGATCACCACACTGTGACCGAGTCCGGGAATCCAGCCCCATTGGTCGGCATAGCGTGGATCATTGACTCCGGAAATCGGCAGTTCGACCATGATCAACACCGGCCAACGGTTATCGGACTCGAGCTGATCCAGAGTGAGCGTCAATGCTTGGACGTCTCGGTGATGACGATTTGCCATCCACTTCACTCCGCGAAACAAACCGAGCGTCGGAGTGCCGCTGTAGTCAGTCAAACACAGCGGGATCAGCTCCTTCTCACTCGCTTCGATCCCGCCAGCCCGCAGGAACGTGGCTGCCGCGCAGGGGCTGCATGTCGCCCAGGATGTCTGTAGCGTGATGCCGCGAAAAACCTCGTCGCCCCCTTCAGGCGGCGGCCGCAGCCAAACACCGACAAACGGCCACAGCACCGTCGCAACCGATGCAAAACCAAGCGACATGGCCAGCAGCGATTGACGCCAATGAGGCGTGTTGGGCAATCGATACACCATCCCTGCTGCCATCGCGGCGAGCAGCGGCGTGAAGTTTGACCAAACGATCACAGCGGAGTGATCGATCCACTTGGCCCAATAGAGTCGCCCTGCCGAATAAAACAGAAACGCAAACATGCCCGTGACCACGATGGCCAACATCAACACCACCCCTTGGCCTTGGTGATCCGTGTCGGTGTTCTTTCGTCGTGGTGCAAACGCAACCGCCGAGAAAATGCCGACCGCCAATGACAGGCTCATCATGATCAGAATCGCCTGAAACAGATCGTCCATAAAATCAATTGAACCGCAACGGGGAACCGAACCAACGGTTGCCGAGGCAACCGAGCGCTGGGTCAAACGTGGCAACGCAGGGTGATTCGAAAGGGGGCGATGAAATTCACCTCCCGATCATAGCGAGTGCAAACACGATTGCGTAGCACCGACAATGGGCTTCACAACAACCGAGAGAGCATTCACATGCCGTTGGCGATGACGAAAGCACCGCAATGGAGTCGCGGCGTCAAAACAGCGTCTTAACGCATTTAGATTAAGGTCAATCGCCCACCACCGGCGAACCACTTAATCGAGCAACCGCTTGCAGTTCATTCTCAAATTTTCGACCACTTCGATACAGTTGCGAGAGAGACGATGAATTTCGTGTGAATTTTCTTCTTTGAGTGCGGTCATCAGCTCGCTGATCATCAATCCGCACCCTCGCTCGTCAAAGGTGACCACCAAGCCTTTCAAAGCATGCGAGTCGCGATGGGCTTCGCTAAAATCACCCGACGCGATTGCACTTTGCAGCCCCTGGACCAAAGGCGGAACATCATCGACCAAGATCGCAGCGAGTTCGCGTAACAAGTCCTCATCGCCGCCGAGTCGCCCGAGCGCCTCAGCGAAAACGGAGGATTGGCACGGATTCAGCTGCGCAGAATTTTTACTGCGACGACCGCCTGCGGATGTTTGCTTTTGAACCATATTGGATCGAACTTTCACGAAAGTTTCCCCTATCAAATCCACTCGACCGGCGGTCTCCGCCCACGGTCGACTCCTTTCGCAACGGCACGGTACGAACCGTCCGACTGCAGCCTTGGATCACGTTCGAAATCCAAGAGGCGACTCGTCCCACGCCGGTCCCCCCACGCGTTTCGCCAACGTCGATGGCCCAACGTCCGTATCATTAAATGAGAGTTCATTGCATAACCGTCTCATCGCTGAACGTGATCGCTTCCCTTGGGAACGTTGCGCACTCATGTGGCTGCGGTGCGATGCGCGACGCCGAACCCGAAAATGCAGATACTGACCCGCCGCCCACCACGATTCATTCTGTGACGAGTCCAGAAACAGCATATCCCGTTCCATTCCCGGTGATTGGACCGCTTGACAACCTCAAACCCGATGGCAAATCCAGAGGAATCCCAAGGCTTGCGTCGGGACGAAATCGGCGATCATGCACTTGAAAAATCGCGGGTAAAAGACGACTTTGAGCCTTAGGATTCACCCCAGATTCGGCGGACGGTCGGCCAAATTGCACGACGATCAAACAACCCCTTGGCGAACGGAATGACCACACTTACCGGACGATTGCTTGTTGCGGATCCCCACCGACGACAGATTACGCTGCGATCAGGCTCGATTCGCATCCACGGAGAGCAAATCGTGAATGTCGACTTTGATGACGATCCCGGCAGTGAACTTATCAGCGAAAATGAGCGAGGCCAAAACGAGCTTGGCGAGGCCCACGCTGGGACCAGTCCCGCGAATCGATCCCGCCCCCTTCGTCCTGGCGAGCGGGTGATCGCCCCCGGCTTCATCGACGCCCATCTGCACTTGTCTCAGTTTGGCATCATCGGCGCCCATGGGATGCCGCTGCTGAAGTGGCTGGACCAGGTCACATTTCCAGCCGAGCGTGCCTGGCAAGACGTCGACTTTGCTCGCAGCACGACTCGCTCGGTTCTCAACCAATTGCTGTCGTTCGGAACGACCAGCTTCTGTGGCTACACGACGGTCCATCACGAATCGACCATGGCGGCGTTAGAGCTAGCGACGCAGATGGGTTTCCGAGGAATGATCGGGCAAGTGTTGATGGATCGCAACGCGCCGCAGGACCTCTGCGGTGAAACCAACCAATTGATTGACCAGGCGGCCAAGACGCTCCAAAGTTTTCCACCGAATGCAGAAATGGAAGCCGCCGTGACGCCGCGATTTGCGATCACGTGTTCGCCGCCGCTATTGGAGTCCGCTGGTGCATTGGCGGCCCAGCAACACGCGGCAGTTCAAACTCATTTGGCGGAAACCCAACACGAATGCGCTCGTGTGGCGGAACTGTTTGATTCCGCTCGTTATGTCGACGTTTATCAGCAAGCTGGACTGTTGACGCCGCGAACGATCCTGGGGCACGCCGTGCACTTGGATGCAACCGATCATCAAACATTGGCGAAGCACGATTCGATTGTCGCTCATTGCCCAACCGCCAATCAGTTCCTTGGCTCAGGGCGAATGAATCGAAAACCTCTTGCTGAGGCAAACGTCGACGTGGTGCTGGGCAGTGATATTGGTGCCGGTTTTAATCGCAGCATGGTCTGCGTGGCACGGGCAGCGATCGAAACCGCCGCATCGCTGGGCAACCCGCCGCCTACGGCTGCGTCAGCCTGGCATGACATCACCGCCGGAGCCGCCGACGCACTAGGCTGGGACAACGTTGGCCAGCTCTGCGAGGGACACCGCGCTGATGTGGTGGTGATCGAGCCCGACTTTGCCATTCAAATGCAAGGAGACGATTCGATCATCGATCCCTTGTCGCAGCTGATGTTCGCTTGGGATGATCGCTGGATCAAACAGACTTACCTGCGAGGCCAATCGGCTTGGGGCGGATAGCCGGAACGATGACGGTGAGAGTCATGGGGATTGGTTCGATGGCCGCCAACGCCGTCATTGCCAACGCCATCGCGTCCTGTTCCGTAATTTCGCGGTCCTGGCGGTCCCCATCCGCTTCCGCCAAACCCATTGCCGCCAGCACCACTGAACGCACCGGGGCCGTATCCGTATGGCGTGATATTCAGCCCGGCAAAAGGGGCTCCCCAAGCAGCGTAGGGAACACTGTAGGGACGAAACGGTAATTGCCATTCACCATAGGGACGGACCGGATCACCCCAAGTTTCGACGCGATGGTAGTTGTCCGAGGATTGGGCATAGTTCAAACGACTACGCACGTGCGTGTAGCCGCTGGTCCTAAAATTCGCGACCTCGGGAACCGCAGGCGTCGCCATGGGCTGGAATTGGTCGACCCGCTGCGACGTCACCGGATCGTGCGAAAATTTGCCCGGCAGCGTCAACCAATCGGCTGCACCACATTGGCTCGCAATCACGAGATTCGCTAGGACCATGATGACGTTCTTCATGAACGCCAAAATAGTTCACGTTTTTGCAATGCGAGATAAAAAAGCGAACCTGACAAAGGAATTTTTGTAATTGCCTCGTCCTACAACGCTTTTTGGCCGCCCAATCGTTACAACCGTCGCAATCCGTCTTCGGTCATGGGGTTGGGGATCTCGGCGTCAACTTGATCAATGCGCGCCAACGTTTCGCTGTCCAACACTAAATCGCGTGCCGCCAACGATTCCAGCAACTGTTCGGTGCTGGTCGCGCCGATGATGGTCGAAGCGACAAAGTCATGCTGGCGGCTCCACGCGACGGCCATCGCGGTGACCGTCGTGCCAATCGACTCAGCGATCTCTTCCATCCGCCGAGTGGTTTCGATCGTGCGTTCGTTGACAAACCGCTCCGCCATTTTTCGTTGCCGCTGTTCGCCGTTGAGCAGGTAATCGGTAAAGCGGGCCCCCGGTGGAGGCGAGACGTTGTACTTGCCGGTCAACACACCCCCGCCGAGCGGCGAATACGGCAGCAGACTCATTTTCTCGTTTCGCAGCACCTGCGCCAGCTCACTTTCGCAGCGGCGATTGATCAAACTGAAGTTATTTTGCACGGTTTCGTAGCGATCGAGCCCTTGAACGTCGGCGGTCCACAAACTTTTCATCACGCCCCAGCTCGTTTCGTTGCTGCAACCGATAACGCGGACCTTGCCCGCATCACGCAGCTCAGTCAGCGCCCCCAAGACCTCTTCGTAAGGCAGCCCATGATCCGGCCAATGGATTTGATACAGATCGATGTAGTCGGTCCCCAAACGGCGAAGCGATGCATCGCATGCTCGTAAAATCTGGTGCCGGTCGATCGACGTTTTGCCGTGACGAACCGGGGGACAGAACCATCCGTGGGCCGGCCCGGTGACTTTGGTGGCCACCACCACCGATTCACGCGGTTTGTTTTTTAACCAGCGACCAAAAATCTGTTCGGTCACCCCAATCGTGTCTTTGTTGGGGGGCACCGGATAGATCTCGGCCGCATCAAAAAAGTCGATGCCCGAATCGAACGCCAAGTCACAGATCGCATGACTGCATTTTTCGTCACATTGGTTACCAAAGGTCATCGTTCCCATGCAAATATTGCTAACAACGACACCGCTACTTCCTAAACGCTTCTTTTGCATCACGATCAGTTCAAAGTGGAATGAAAGAGAGGGTGAATTTTGATGTTCGCGCGAATACGCCCTCGAGCAACGGCCGGCATCCGCGTTTCGAAGCGACGGCTCACATGGCTGTGGATGGTTGCCACGCAAATACGCATCACAGCTTCAATTGAAGGGTGCTGCCAGAAAATGCTTCACAGCGTTGCCCGCGGCGGACGACACAGGTGGAATGTCCTTTTCATGCCAAGCCCACGCGAAAAAACGGTTCTGAGCTGCTAAAATAGCAACAGACGTCTCGGCGTCCCTCCCCCCAACGATCCCTCCTTTGCCTTTCGAGTCTGACTTATGCGTTCGTTACAGGCCCTCGCCGCTACGGCGGCCTATTTAATCGCCCCCTGCGTTTTGGCCATGGCAATCGGTTCCCAGCCAGCGTCTGCCGAGGACTACCAACACGGCCCCGATTCGCAACCCAATGACGCGGTCCCTCATGGCAAAGTGACTCAGCATGTCTGGGATTCAAGCAAGGTGTTCGAAGGCACACGGCGACGCTACAGCGTGTATGTGCCCGCCCAATACGATGGCAAAACCCCTGCTGCGTTGATGGTTTTCCAAGACGGCCACGCCTTTGAAGGAACCAAGGGAGATTTCCGAGTCCCAGTCGTTTTCGACAATTTGATCGCCAAAGGAGACATGCCGGTCACGATCGCCGTGATGATCGATCCTGGTCACAAAGGCGAACTTCCGGAAAAACGTGGCTGGAGTCCCCGGCCTAGCAACCGCAGTTTCGAATACGACACGGTCAGCAACGATTACGCCGAATTCCTATTGACTGAAATTCTTCCCGAAATGGAAAAAGACTACCGAATTTCGAAGAATCCCAAAATGCGAGCCATCTGCGGCAACAGCTCCGGCGGCATCTGCGCCTTCAGCGTCGCTTGGCATCGTCCCGACCAATTCCAGAAAGTCCTCAGCCACATCGGCAGCTTCGTCGACCTTCGCGGCGGTCACAATTATCCGCCCATGATTCGTAAAGCGGACAAAAAGCCGATTCGTGTATTCCTACAAGATGGCGAGAACGATCTCGATAACCAATTCGGAAACTGGCCTTTGGCTAATCGTCAAATGGCCAAGGCGTTGGCGTTCAAAGATTACGACTACAAACTGGTTTTTGGCACCGAGGCGCACAACGGAAAACATGGCGGAGCGATTTTCCCTGATTCGCTGCGTTGGCTATGGCGAGATTGGAAAGAGGAAACGTATTAGTATTGAAATAGGACACCGGTTCTTTTCCGCACCGAAAGTTCTGCCCTCGATGATGTCCACCGCGTGCAATTCGCAAAAGCAACCCCTTCAAAGATATCCATGCTGAATCGTCTCTCCAATTCGACCGACGTTGCCTTCACCGCCACCTTCGTTCATCGGTTGCGGGTGACGGACGACGTTGCAGGCGACGATTTCTCGGTATTGGTCGATTTACTGGACGGCGGAGACAACGGTCGTGCTCGAGTGTTGTTGATCGCGGAACGATCGGTAGCCGAATCGAGCGACCGTGTAACCCAGATCCAATCACAGCTCCGCAGCGAAGAATCGATCGAGTTGACGTGCCCCACCATCTTGGTCGAGGGGGGTGAACCGATCAAAAACACGCAAACGGCGGTGGAAGAGATTTTGCAACGGATTCATGACCTGAATCTTGACCGCCGCAGCTACGTGATCGCCATCGGTGGCGGTGCCATGTTGGACGCGGTGGGCTATGCCGCCGCGATTGCCCATCGCGGGATCCGATTGGTGCGGTTGCCTACCACCACACTTGCGCAGGCCGATTCGGGCGTGGGGGTCAAAAACGCAATCAACTATTTTGACAAAAAGAATTGGATCGGAACCTTTGCCGTTCCTTGGGCCGTCGTCAACGACTCGGCATTATTGGAAACGTTACCCGACCGAGAATTCTGTAGCGGATTGAGCGAAGCGGTGAAGGTTTCGCTGTTGAAGGATGCAGACGAATTCCACTGGTTGGCCGAACATGCGTCGCAGATTTCCGGACGAGATCCCGAGTTGTCGCGGCGAGCGATCCACCGTTCTTGCGTGCTGCATATGCAGCATATTACCGAAGGCGGTGATCCGTTCGAGATGCTCGAAGCTCGCCCGTTGGACTTTGGCCACTGGTCGGCCCATAAGTTGGAGACGCTATCACGCTATCAAATACGTCACGGCGAAGCGGTCGCAATCGGAGTGGCGATCGATTGCTTGTATTCCTCGATCAGATTTGGATTGCCTCGCCAGGATGCGGAGATGGCGGTGCAATGCTTGCATGATCTAGGAATTCAACTTTGGCATCCCTGTTTAGAGCCCGTTGATCGATTGATGCAAGGCCTCGAGGAATTCCGCCAGCATCTGGGCGGCCGATTGACGATCACGATGCTTCGCGGGATAGGCGACCCGATCAACGTGCACGAGATCGACGCCCTCGCCATGAAGACCGCGATCGAGCGACTCGGCAGCATCGCCAAGGCCAAAGCGATCCCCGCGAACTAAAAGCCGTGCCGCCAGCCCCAATTCACCCTCCCTCCGGGAGGGTCGACCGCTGAAAGCGGTCGGGGAGGGTGGTGAAACCATGCTTGCACCATCCACTTCTAACACAACGAGCCCCACCCAGAGCCGGCTACCGCCGACTCTGACCTCCCCCAAGGGGAGGTAAAACCAATTCACCCTCCCTCCGGGAGGGTCGGCCGCTGAAAGCGGTCGGGGAGGGTGGTGAAACCACGCTTGCACAATCCACTTCTAACACAACGAACCCCACGCAGAGCCGGCTACCGCCGACTCTGACCTCCCCAAAGGGGAGGTAAAATCTTTCACCCTCCCTCCGGGAGGGTCGACCGCTGAAAGCGGTCGGGGAGGGTGGTGAAACCATGCTTGCACCATCCACTTCTAACACAACGAGCCCCACCCAGAGCCGGCTACCGCCGACTCTGACCTCCCCAAAGGGGAGGTGAAATCGATTCACCCTCCCTCCGGGAGGGGCGGCCGCACGATGCGGCCGGGGAGGGCTAGATACCTTAAACGTGCACGCTCCACCACACCTCCGCTCCACTATCAAACAACACGAACCACCAAACACGACGAACATTAAAATTCACCGTTTCGGGTTCCTCAGTCCGGGACTATTTTCGCTTCTATTTCCGGAGCGACTTCGTGTTCGCTTGTGAAACAAATACGTGATCCCCAGTTCTCTTGCGATCGCTCGCAATACCGACTCGGCGTCCTCCAACACGTCTTCGTTTTGGAAACAGATCACCTTCCAACCTAACGCCTCTAAATATCGTTGCCGTTTCAAATCGCCTTCGGCAATCTGGTCGTGATACTCCCCATCGAGTTCCACGTCGAGATGGTGACTGAGGCAAGCAATGTCCAGTAAATAGGGGTCGACCGGATGTTGGCGGCGAAACTTCAAACCGCAGAGTTGTTTTGAGCGAAGCAAGCTCCACAGAAGCCCTTCCGCTCGCGTCTGCGAGTTGCGAAGCGCCCGTGCGCGGGCGATGCGATCACGACCAGAAGCCATCGTAAGAGTCCCAATTAGAAGTGGGATCGTCGCTCCGACGAATCAGAATCGCCGTCGCTGCCAACTGGATCTTACCGCTCGCAGCGCGCATCACAAAACAATTGCCACCAGGAACCCCAAAATCTTCACCCTCCCTCTTGGAGAATCGGCCGCTGCTGGCGCTCGGGAAGGACTGGTGAAACCATGTTTGCACCATCCATTTCTAACACAACGAGCCCCACCCAGAGCCGGCTACCGCCGACTCTAACCTCCCCACAGGGGGAGGTAAAATCTTTCACCCTCCCTCCGGGAGGGTCGACCGCTGAAAGCGGTCGGGGAGGGCTGGTGAAACCACGCTTGCACCATCCACTTCTAACACCACGAACCCCACCCAGAGCCGGCTACCGCCGACTCTGACCTCCCCAAAGGGGAGGTAAAATCAACCTCACCCTCCCTCCGGGAGGGTCGACCGCGAAGCGGTCGGGGAGGGTGGTGAAACCACGCTTGCACCATCCACCACTAACACAACGAGCCCCACCCAGAGCCGGCTACCGCCGACTCTGACCTCCCCAAAGGGGAGGTGAAATCAACTTCACCCTCCCTCCGGGAGGGTCGACCGCGAAGCGGTCGGGGAGGGTGGTGAAACCACGCTTGAACAATCCACGACTAACACAACGCCCCCCACCCAGAGCCGGCTACCGCCGACTCTGACCTCCCCAAAAGGGAGGTAAAATCTTTCACCCTCCCTCCGGGAGGGTCGACCGCTGAAAGCGGTCGGGGAGGGTGGTGAAACCATGCTTGCACCATCCATTTCTAACACACCGACCCCCGCCCAGAGCTGGCTACCGCCGACTCTGACCTCCCCAAAGGGGAGGTAAAATTAACTTCACCCTCCCTCCGGGAGGGGCACCTGCGGAAAGCAGCCTGAATGGGCATTCGCCGAAAAAACCGGTGGAATTAGTTTCAAATCTGCCTTGTCGTGAGAGCGTCTGCGTTGGTAGTTACCAACATTGATACCGCAAATAGGTGGCAGATCGTCGATTCAACGATGCTTTCGCCGCTTTCTTTGCGACCGAATTCAAGGATGAATCGGTTTTCCCTTTGCAGGGATACCTCACTGTAAGATACGACGGACTACGAACCGAATGACTGCTCGAACGACTCGACGCGCTCTTTGCTGTAGTGCCGCCCAATCGGTTTCGCTAACCGTGCTGATCATCGTTGCGTTTTCGCCGACGTTGGCCACTGCGCAGATGGGTGGCGGAGGCGGTTTCGGAGGCGGCCAAGGCGGCGCAAGTGCTCCCGGGCCCGATACACGTCCCAAATTTCGTGATCATGTTCGCAGCCGTGATGGGCTGGCGATCCATCGCGAAAAAGGGGACGCGATCGTGTTGGATGTCACCGTGCGTGGCAACAAAGCGATCGGCACCCACTTGATCATGCAAAAGATCGAAACGCGAAAAGATCGCTTCTACGACTACGAAACCGTGCTCGGTGACGTGCGACGTCTAAACGACATGGGCTCGTTTGATCATGTCACCTTCAAATTGGATGAACGCCCCGAAGGCGTCGCGGTCACCTATTTCGTGCACGAGCGGCCGGTGATCACCAAAGTGGTCTTTCACGGCCACCGAGCGTTTAATAACCGCGAACTTCGCAATCGTGCTGGCGTCCAAGCCAACGATCCGCTGAGCGAATTTTCTGTCGAATCCGCTCGCCGCCGCCTAATCGATTACTACCTCGAAGAAGGTTTCAATCAAGTTGCCGTCGATGCACAGATCGGCTTTGGCACCGATCCAGGCGTCGTGATTTTCCGCATGAATGAAGGTCCCAAAGAACGGATTGCCGACATCACGATCAAAGGCAATACGATTGTCAACGAAGCCCGATTGAAAAAAATCATCGCCAGCCGTGGACCAACGGCCGGCGTCTTGTCGTACATCGGTAACACCGCCAACCTCGCCAAAATTGACAATGACGTCAACGTGTTGGCGTCTTACTACCACAACCTCGGTTTCTTGACCGCCACGGTTGGTCGACGACTGCACTATGACGAATCCGGCAAATGGTTGTACGTCACCTTTGTGGTCAACGAAGGGCCTCGGTTCAAAGTCAACGATGTGAAGATCGTGGGCAACCAATTCATTACCGAAGAATCGCTTCGCAAACGATTGGAACTAAAAGCCGGTGACATGTTTGATGGCACGCTGATGCGTCGCGATATCGGCGAGATCACCTATGGCTATGGCGAACTTGGGTTTATCTATGCTGAAGTCGAACCGAAAACCGTGATGCGAGACGAAGCCAACACGGTCGACTTGGTATACGAAGTGACCGAAGGTGACATTTGGAAAGTCGGCCGCATCTTGGTCAACATCGAAGGCGAACCGCACCTGATGCGTGAGTCGACGATGCTGAACATGGTCGATCTTCGCGAAGGAGACATCATTGACCGTCGCTCGCTAGAACTAAATCGCCGTCGCATTGAACGCAGTCAATTGCTAGAAACCAATCCTCAAATCGCCGACGCCCCCGACATCAAGGTCGTTCCGACCGATCGTGAGGTCGACGATGTCTACTAAGTTTCAACAGTTCTCTTCCGATGAAGTCGTCCGCATGATGCACACGATTGAAACAACAGCACGACCCATTGCGTGCTTGATCGGTGTCGTCGCGTTTGCGACGTCATTCACCGGTTGCAACCAACTCGCGACGCAATCACCTTTCGCCGCCAATCCGCTCGCATCCCACTCAGCGGCGGATTCAGCATCGCCTCATTCAGCATCGCCCCATGCTGCGGTGAATCGTTCGGCGGTGAATCATCCTGCGACGACTTCGACTTCGGCGTCCCCATCGGCCGCTGCAACACAACTTGCGTCCAC
Organism: Novipirellula caenicola; assembly: GCF_039545035.1. Lineage (NCBI taxonomy): Bacteria > Pseudomonadati > Planctomycetota > Planctomycetia > Pirellulales > Pirellulaceae > Novipirellula > Novipirellula caenicola. The sequence goes on along the minus strand of NZ_BAABRO010000023.1, from coordinate 43,516 downwards.
ACCAGCATCGCCAGCCACCAGCGAGCTGGTTCCAGGCCCAGGCGACAGTGATCGATACGTCGCTCGGCAATACCCCAGCACACCACCCTACACACCGCCATCCAGCGGATACACCGCACCCAACAACTACCAACCTCCTAGCAGCTATTCGGCTCCGCCGTCGTTGTCGGCTCCCTCGCAGACCTACAACGGTGGCAGTGCATACGGGGCGCCCGCGACGACGTCGCCGGCGACTCCCTACACTGCCCCCGCCTATCCCGATACGACTTTTGCGCCACCATCGAACACCTTTCCCGGCGCTGGGTATCCAGACAGCGGCACGTTGTTACCGTATGGGGCCGACCCGTACGCGAGTGCTCCGTCGAGTGTGCCGATGCCGACGGTTCGCGAAGCGGACTTGATCATCAACGGATTTCCGGCACGAACCGGACGAATCATGCTTGGAGGTGCAGTCAACAGCGACGCTGGCGTGACAGGACAAATCACCGTCGATGAACGCAACTTCGACATCATGCGGTGGCCTCGTTCGTTTCAAGACTTGTTTAGCGGCACTGCGTTCCGAGGCGCCGGACAAACGTTTCGTATCGAAGCCGCCCCAGGTAGCGATTACGACCGTTACACCATCAACTTTGCCGACCCCAACTTGTTCGGTTACAAACCGGTCAGCATGTCGGTCAGTGGGTTCTTGGTCGACCGCAGTTTTAATGACTGGGACGAAGAACGTCTCGGCGGGCGTTTGAGTTTCGGCTACCGCATCACACCGGACCTCTCGATTTCGCTTGGCATCAGTGGCCAGAGCGTCGAGGTCACCAACCCCAGCGTACGTGGCGTGGCGCCGCTGGAAGCCGTTTTAAGTGACAACGTCGGACGCAACGAATTGTATTCGGGCTCGCTATCGTTAAAACATGACACTCGCGACAGTCCGATTCAATCGAGTCAAGGACACTATTTCGAATTCAGTTTTGAAGAAGCCTTTGGTGACTTTGATTACGCTCGTATCGAAACCGAATATCGCAAGTACTGGTTGATCGCGCAGCGGGCCGACGGCAGCGGCAAGCAAACGCTGTCGTACTCGAACCAGCTTGGTTTCAGTGGCGAAAACACACCGCTATTCGAAAACTTCTTCGCAGGCGGCTACGCCACGATGCGAGGTTTTGATTTCCGTGGTGCAAGTCCGGTCATTGCCAGTGCCAATGGGAATGTCGAAGTCGGAGGCCGGTTCAAGTTCTTGAACACCGTCGAGTACATGTTCCCAATCACCGCCGACGACGCGTTCAAAGGCGTCGCCTTTGTCGACTTTGGAACGGTCGAATCGGACGTCGAACTGCACAGCGATTCGTTCCGGGTCGCACCCGGTATGGGACTTCGCGTCGCGATTCCGATGCTCGGCCCCGCCCCCTTGGCATTCGACTTTGCCTACCCCGTCAGCAAGGCCCCGACGGACGACACGCAGGTCTTCAGCTTCTACATGAGCCTGATCCGCTAGCCGCAAAGCAGGGGAAGGCAAAACAAACTTCACCCTCCCTGCGGGAGGGTCGACCGCAAAGCGGTCGGGGAGGGTGGTAAAACCACGCTTGCACGATCCACTTCTAACACTCCGAGCCCCACCCAGAGCCGGCTACCGCCGACTCTGACCTCCCCATAGGGGAGGTAAAATCTTTCACCCTCCCTCTGGGAGGGTCGACCGCTGAAAGCGGGCGGGGAGGGTGGTGAAACCATGCTTGCACGATCCACTTCTAACACCCCGAGCCCCACCCAGAGCCGGCTACCGCCGACTCTGACCTCCCCAAAGGGGAGGTAAAATCAATTCACCCTCCCTCCGGGAGGGTCGACCGCTGAAAGCGGGCGGGGAGGGTGGTGAAACCACGCTTGCACGATCCACCGCCAACACAACGCCCCCCGCCAGCGAGCCGGCTAACGCTGACACAAACCTTCTTTTCTCTGCGAAATCAATCGCCAGCTTCCCCGACCAAGACCGGCAATAATTTCACTAAGTCGGACAAATCGTCAACGACCAAGAGCGGGTTCTCCAACTCAAGCATTTCACGAGAGTAACCGCCCGTGCAAACTGCGACCACAGTGGCTCCGATCGCATGCCCGCAACGAATATCGGCCGGAGTATCGCCGATCACCATGATTCGCTCACACGCCTGCTCGCCCGCCTCGCTACGAATCACTTCCCGGGCCCGACGAGCCAAATCGTCGCGATGCACGTCACGATCGCCGCCGACAATCCAGCGAACGTAGTGCCGCAGACCAAAATGATCCAGTTTGTGATGTGCCGTCTCGACCAGATTGCCTGTCATCACGCTAACGCAGACTCGTGCATCCTTCGCCAATCGTTCCAACAACTCGACGACGCCCGGCAGCACCGTACCGCCTCGCTGCTGTAACATCTGCGGTAGTAGCGAGATATAACGATTCTGCAACCGTTCTCGATTGGACTCGGTAGGCTCTAAACCGTTCAAAACCAGCAACTCATCCAAAATTCCTCGGTCGGTTCGTCCCGCATAATGCACGTCCGCGGTGGCGCCGGGCAAATCGAATTCCTGCTGAAGTGCAATTTCCAATGCTCCTTGCCCGCCGCGGTTCGTTAGCAACAGCGTTCCGTCGATATCGAATAGCAGGGTTCGCATCAGACTGAGATTCCATAGCTTTTTCGAGGAAACCGGGTTTAGCAATGTTATACCAGCGCATCCTTCGACGGTCTTTCTAGCATGGAAACTCAACATTCACCCTCCCTCCGGGAGGGCCGGCCGCGCGAAGCGGGCGGGGAGGGTTAGAAACCTTGAACTTGCACGATCCACTCCTAACACAACGAGCCCCACCCAGAGCCGGCTACCGCCGACTCTGACCTCCCCAAAGGGGAGGTGAATTCCAACTCACCCTCCCTCCGGGAGGGTCGGCCGCGAAGCGGGCGGGGAGGGTGGTGAAACCATGCTTGCACCGTCCATTTCTAACACATCGACCCCCACCCAGAGCCGGCTACCGCCGGCTCTGACCTCCCCATAGGGGAGGTGAAACAAACCCACCCTCCCTCCCGGAGGGTCGGCCGCACGATGCGGCCGGGGATGGCTAGGAACCTTGAACTTGCACGAGCCATTTCTAACACTACGAGCCCCACCCAGAGCCGGCTACCGCCAACTCTGACCTCCCCATAGGGGAGGTGAAGCACGCGAACGGCTTGGAAAGCCGAGCGACAATCGTTGACCGCCTGCCTGAATCCGGTCGGGCTTCACCGTTTCGGTGCTGAAGATTAACTTAACGACACCTTCCTTCAAACGAAAACCGCTGGACTATCGATGGTCGTCACCGAACACGAAACACCTCCCACCGAAAATTCGGACGCTGTGCCCCCGCTGGTCGACAAAAGCGGCTCGCGGGTGCGGGAGATGTTTCGTCAAATCGCACCTCGCTATGACGCGATGAATCACCTGCTGTCGCTCAGCATTGACCGCTATTGGCGGTGGCGAACCGTGCGAATTTTGAAACTCAATTCGGCTGCCCCCGTGCTGGACACCTGTACCGGCACCGGCGATCTTGCCCTCGCAATCGCCAAGAAGGCTCCGAAAAACGTCCGAGTCGTTGGCAGCGATTTCTGCCACGCGATGCTCGAGATCGCGATTCGCAAGCGCCGCCCAGGAACGAGTAGCGAATCGATCGAGTTTATCGAGGCCGATTCACAATCGCTACCGTTTCCCGATGACCACTTCCAATGTGTTACGGTTGCCTTCGGACTTCGCAACGTCACCGATACCGATCAAGGCCTTCGTGAGATGACTCGCGTCTGTACTCCAGGCGGCCAAGTCGTGGTGTTGGAGTTTTCGCAGCCGCGGATGATCGGGCTGCGGCAAGCCTACGGATTCTACTTTCGCAACGTGCTGCCTCGGATCGGACAACTGTTCGCTCGCAACGATAAATCGGCCTACAAGTATCTGCCGGAGTCGGTCGGCCAATTCCCTGATGGACAAGCCCTCGCCGAACGCATGATGGCCGCCGGATTGACCGAGGTGAAGTTCACTCCGATGACATTTGGTGTCGCCACGATTTACCAAGGCACCAAACCCTACCAAGGCACCAGGCCGCCGGAAGCGGAGTCAACCGAGTGAGCGAAACGTTTGCGGGCGAAACGACATCGAGCGACACGGCAGCGAATTCGGATCAAGATCCAGTGAATCGAGATCCGAAGAATCGCAGCCCCGTGGTGCTGGCGATGACTGGCGCGAGTGGTGCCATCTATGGCGTCCGCTTGTTGCAAATCCTCGCACACTCTGGTTACGAAGTGCACGTCACGATCAGCCCCAGTGGTGCGGCGGTGATCAAACAGGAACTCGGCGTGACCGTCGACATTCAAGATGCTGATGTCGCGGAACTGCTGACGCTTTCCCCAGCTTGGTCCAGCGCGGTGATCGAGGCAACCGACGCCAACATGCTTTCGCGAATCCATTACCACCGTTACGACGACTATTTCACTCCGATCGCCAGCGGATCGTTTCGCACCCGAGCGATGGTGGTGTGTCCATGCAGCGGCAGCACGCTCAGCGGGATCGCTCGCGCGGCCGGGTCGAATTTGATCCAGCGTGCGGCAGAGGTGCATTTGAAAGAACATCGAAAACTGGTCCTTGTACCGCGAGAAACACCGCTCAGTGTATTGCAACTGGAAAACATGCACCGCTTGGCCGCAGCCGGCGCGGTGATCTTGCCCGCGATGCCCGGTTGGTACCACGGCGTCAAGTCGCTGGATTCGTTGGTCGATTTCATCGTCAGCCGTATCATGGACCAAATCGGAGCCGACAACGCGTTGATCCAGCGGTGGGGAGAATCATGAACATCTCACATTGGTTCGGACTGATTCGATTCAGCCACACCGTGTTCGCGTTGCCGTTTGCCGCGTTGGCAACCGTGATGGCGTTTTCGATGCCGCTCGCTTCGGGCGAACTCCCATCGTTTCGCTGGCGAGACATTGTGGGGATTTTGCTGTGCATGGTGTTTGCTCGTAGCGCCGCGATGGCCTTCAACCGACTGGTCGATCACAACATCGATGCACGAAACCCCCGCACTGAAAATCGCCATTTGCCTGCGGGAGTGTTGACTCGCAGCAGCGTGTGGGCGTTTACGATCGCCTGCTCGATAGGCTTTGTCGCGTCTACCGCGTTGTTTTTGCCCAATCGTTTGCCGCTGTATGCGTCGATTCCGGTCCTGATGTTCTTGTGCGGATACAGTCTAGCTAAACGCTTCACCGCCGCCGCTCATCTTTGGCTCGGCGTTGCGCTCAGCCTTTCCCCGATTTGTGCTTGGGTCGCGATCCGCGGTGGCGAAGTGACCTCCAGCCCCAGCGACTTGCTCGCCCCGCTAATTCTTGCCGCCGCAGTAGCCGCTTGGGTTGCCGGATTCGACATCATCTATGCATGCCAAGATGCCGCGTTTGATGCAGAGGCGGGGCTGCACAGCATCCCGGCAAAATTTGGAATTGCGGGCGCGTTGAAAATGGCGGCCGCGTTCCATGTCTTGATGCTCGGGCTGCTCTGTTTGCTGCCTACTTTTGCGCAAAACACCGGACTCGGAAGCGTGTTCGGAGGCGTTTTGGCCATCGTAGCCGTGATGGTGTTATGGCAACACTGGCTCGTCCGACCTGATGATTTGAATCGGGTCAATCAAGCATTTTTCAACACCAATGCCGCCATCAGTTTAACGTTACTCGTCGCCGGAACACTCGATTGCATCTGGCTTTAATTGGGATCGGCTTCCAGCGTGTCGTTCATCCCGTTCCTGTTGCGAAAGTCAAAATGACCTTCGCACTCCCACAAACCTTACTTCCTTCACAATACTTCCACGCATGATCACTCAAGAACGCGAAGCACGATTTCGAGAAATCCGCGACAAAGTCGAAGCGGAAGAGCGACTGACGCTTGATGACGGCATTTTTCTGTACGATCCCCAAGTCTCGCTCGGGGCCGTAGGCGAACTGGCCAACTTGGTTCGCGAACGCAAAAACGGGAACGTCGGCTACTTCAACATCAACACGCATCTAAACCCCACCAACGTGTGCGTGTATCGATGTCGGTTCTGTGCGTTTCGCAGCGATTTGCGAGACCCCAAAGGGTACGTGATGAGCGATGAACAGATCCTGCAGCGGGGCCAGGAAGCGACCGAAAACGGTTGTACCGAAATGCACATCGTTGGCGGACTGCACCACCAAAAACCGTACGAGTGGTATCGTCATCTGATCGAATTGCTGCACGACCATTACCCGCAAATCCACCTGAAGGGCTGGACGGCGGTGGAGATCAATTGGTTTGAATTCCAGACCAAGAAATCAGTCCGCTGGGTTCTAGAGGACTTGCGAGACGCGGGACTGGGCAGCATGCCCGGTGGCGGTGCCGAGATTTTTCATCCCGAGGTGCGTGATCAATTGTGCGAACACAAGGCAAACACACATGCTTGGTTGGACATCCACCGCACAGCGCACCAGATCGGCCTACGCACCAATTGCACCATGCTGTACGGACACGTGGAAAAGGCCTATCACCGCATCGATCACTTGATCCGGTTGCGAGACTTGCAAGACGAAACAGGCGGTTTCCAAGTTTTCATTCCGCTAGCATTTCATCCTGAAAATACGAAATTGTCGGACATCAAAAAGCCATCGGCGATCATGGATTTGCGAACGATGGCGATCAGTCGACTGATGTTGGACAACATCCAACACATCAAGGCGTACTGGATCATGCTGGGGGTCGAAACCGCCCAAACCGCACTGGCCTACGGGGCCGACGATATCGACGGCACCGTTCGTCACGAATTGATCTACCACGACGCCGGTGCAACCACACCACAATGCTTGTCCGTGGACAAGATCCGTGACTTGATCAGCGAAGCGGGCAGAGATCCGGTCGAACGAGACACGATCTATCGACAAGTCCACCGCGACCCGAACGACTACACCAAGTGGACTCCCGGCGAATCGGTGGAACAGCTCGCAGTGGGTAGCTAGAGGGAAGGCTCGAGACACGGAGACACGGAGACACGGAGTGAGGAGTGAGGAGTGAGGAGATGACGAGGCCGGTCACCGGATCTTCAGCGGGGATGCTCCATTTTGATGACGCCCGGCCCCATTAACGCCTTGCTGCGGACTATCGAACGTCATTACGCGATCGACGGACCGCACCTCAATTCCCTTCACGGCACTTCCTAGGTAAAAATCGCTCTCCCCAGTGGGAACCAAACGTCGGCCCCCACATCAAAATCGAGATGGCAATTGCGTCATCGCCGACAGATAGAACCTTCTATTTTTTTTTAGTCCGTCGGCAAATGAGGGCGCCGAGCACGGGGGAATGCTAGGGTTAGGTGGGGCAGAAGACTCGTCTCAGACAAAATCCGCGTTTTGTGTGGGTAAGATGAGCTAAAATACGCGTTCTTGTTGAGCCGCATGTCTAATCCCTAATCCAACGACACAATCATCGTCGTAGTGGCTCTTGTCAAAGCTGCATGCTGATATCAGCAGCAAGCTTGCCAAAAGCGTTCCACCGAATTTTCAGCAAGATCCGCTACGCCAGTGCATCCCTTGCCCCCGCCACTAAGGGGTCTCGAGAGGATACGCAGTCTCGAAATCCGTCTATGAAATCGATCGTCCCGCTACTAATTCAAATCTCGCTATGGGCGTCCGCCTGTATTCTGGCAGTGCTGCCATGCGCTGTCGCCATTGATTACGGCGGCATCCTGCCCTGGGCGCAATGGGCGGCCTCGGCTGCGGTTTTGCTAGCCGGGGTTTTGGCTTTACCCTCGATTTTGGATCGCGACACTCAAGGAGGCCCTCGCTTCCACTGGCTCGCCATCCTCCTACTTTGCTGGGCCGCGTACGGTTGGTTTCAAACGCTGCCGCTGCCTGGTTTCTTGACCAACCTGCTCAGCCCCGGATCGGCTGCCGCCTACACCACCTGGCTTGCACCTGTTTTGGGATCACAGGCCGAAACCTCGTCGATGCACCCGATCTCGATTGATCCGGCTGCATCGCGTCACGCTGTCGCGATGTTATTGGTTGTCGCAACCCTCGCCTGGACCTCCGCCTCGGTCTTCCAGAACCGCAGGCGTTTAGTGTTGTTGATGGCTGGGCTCGCTGCCGGCGCCGCCGTGCACGCAGCCTTGGGCATATTTCATCTCGTCAGCCCCGAGACCGACCTGCTTGGCATGAATGCGATTGATCGCGGATCTCATTTTGCCGCATTCGTCAATCGCAACAATGCGGCGTTGCTGATGAATATCGGCGTCGGTGCCAGCATGGGAGTGCTCGCTTGGCGATTATCCGCTTTGATCGGCACCGAAGTGGATGATGAAAATTTCGAAGTCAACGACCTGATCTCATTAGCCAGCGATCGAGACTCTAGTATCGCCTTGATCAGCTTGGTACTGTGCACCGCTGCATTGCTTGTTTGTGGATCTCGAGGCGGATTGGTCAGTGCGATCATCGGATTCACGCTTGCGCTCGGATGGATCCGGGCTCGCCGCGGCACCGCTAGCATCCCGGTCATCATTGCCGTGCTGGCGATCGCTGTCGCCCTGTTGATCGTCCCGTTCAATCTTGATCTGACGTCGTTGGATCGCATGGAGCTGCTGTCCGATCGCGATGATTCGACACTGCTCAATGATGGGCGAATACCGCTTTGGACTGACGCCATGGCGGCAGCAACCACCTACCTGCCGGCCGGCAGCGGATTGGGTACGTTCGCCGATGCGCATCTAACCCATCTCGAAAAAAGCAGCGACGGATGGGCGCACCATGCTGACAATTTGTGGTTAGAAATGTTTACCGAGCAAGGCATTCCCGGACTGCTATTCGTCGCGGTTATGATCGTCGGTATCATCCGCTCGCTAAACAAACTAAACGACTCACCGGATGCCGTCGACCATGGACTGCGAGTCGCCGGTTGGTACATTCTAGGCTCGCTGACCGTTTCGCAATTTTTCGACATGGGATTGATCATCCCCGCCAACCTGATTGCCTGTGCGATCTTCTTGCCCGTCGCGTCGACACGAGGTTACCTCGTTGCACCGAGATCCCGCGACGCTGATTTCGTGCGAGGTGAATTCGACCCGTACGATGATTCGGACGAGTACTTTGATGTCGACGACGCCAGCGATACCGCAGATGAAGCGGCCGATGACATCGCAACCGAACAAGATGTCTCGAGCGATCTCGATCGATCCGACGACGATGCAGTCCAGATCGAACCGGCACCAATTGAACCAGTGACGGTGTCTCGCAAGTCACGAATCCGTTTCCAAACCAAGAAAACGCTTTCTCCTTCGATCGCCATAGCCGTGATCGCCGTACTTCCAAGCGTTTGGGCGCTCAGTGTATTGCAAACGGATGCCAATGCGGACGCCGTCGTTCGCCGCACCAAAGCACTGCTTGCACAACGAGGAACCGCCCCCGCACAGCTCGAAACGCTGATCTCACCGCTTGAGAACCTTGCCCAACAAACGGAATCGCCCGCAGTCTATCGAGCTCTCAGCGACTTGCATTTCCAACTCGCTCGTTACGACGAAGTGGTGCAAGCGAACCCGAAAACTGCGGAGCAGCTTCGCGAACTGTATTTGCAAACCGCCCCAGCGGTCCGGCGTTTAAAATGGCATGCTCAAAACAAACCGGTCACCGCGCATACGACGAACCACCGTTTGCCAGAGGACGCAACAGACGACGACACGTCAAACAATGATGCATCCGAGATCGCGTCGGTGACAAATTCATCGCTGTCACGTCATTACATCACGGCATTAAAAAACGCCGAAGCCGAGCTTTCCGTCCGCCCGCTGTCGCGTGAAGCCCGTACGTCCAGCTTGTATTTGGATTTCGTCTACACCGATCAAGACCGCACGCGAGCGATCCTGCAGCAGCTTAGCAAGCTGTACGGCACGTACTCCGCCGCATTACAACAACTCGCCAAACTTTCGCTCGACAGTCACGAACCCGAGCTTGGAGTGACCTATTTGCGAAAACTACTAGAGCGGCAACCCAATCAAACCCCGTTCGCGCTCAAGTTGCTTGAGTCCTACCCCGAAATCTCGATTGCTAGTGTCGTGCCACCCAACACGGCCAATTACCGTGCCGCTGCGGCATACCTGATCACACGTCCTGATCCTGACCAGGAGTTGTTGTCCCAAGCGTTTGCCGGGCTCGCCTGCGGCGAAAGCGAAACGATTGCCGAACGCGCCCGTTGTGAAGAACTGTATGCCGACACGGCCTATGTCTTGGGGCGATACGATGACGCATTCGCGTCGTATCAAAAAGCGACCGAGCTGAATTCGACCAATGCGAACCTACAGCTGAAGCACATCAACCGACTGAGAGAGCAGGACCGCATCGACGACGCCCGGGTTCTGGCGAGAAAAGCACGCGAGCGTTTCCCCGATGACCGTCGCTTCGACGCCGTCATCCAACAAATGGCCCAGCAACAGCTCCGCTAGGCGGTCAAATCGGAAGTGCTTCGCAATTCAAGCCGCATTAGCAATGCGTGCAAAGCCAATTCACCCTCCCTCCGGGAGGGTCGACCGCTGGAAGCGGTCGGGGAGGGTGGTGAAACCATGCTTGCACCATCCACTTCTAACCCCCCGAGCCCCACCCAGAGCCGGCTCCCGCCGACTCTGACCTCCCCAAAGGGGAGGCAAATCCCAATTCACCCTCCCTCCGGGAGGGTCGACCGCTGAAAGCGGTCGGGGAGGGTGGTGAAACCACGCTTGCACCATCCATCCCTAACAGCCCCACCCAGAGCCGGCTCCCGCCGACTCTGACCTCCCCAAAAGGGAGGCAAATTCCAATTCACCCTCCCGCCGGGAGGGTCGACCGCCGAAAGCGGTCGGGGAGGGTGGTGAAACCACGCTTCCACCGTCCACTTCTAACACCACGAGCCCCACCCAGAGCCGGCTACCGCCGACTCTGACCTCCCCACAGGGGAGGTAAATTCCAATTCACCCTCCCTCCGGGAGGGTCGACCGCGAAGCGGTCGGGGAGGGTGGTGAAACCACGCTTGCACCGTCCACTTCTAACACCACGAACCCCTCCCAGAGCCGGCTACCGCCGACTCTGACCTCCCCAAGGGGAAGGTAAATTCCAATTCACCCTCCCTCCGGGAGGATCGACCGCTAAAAGCGGTCGGGGGAGGGCTGGTGAAACCATGCTTGCACCATCCACCTCGCCTATGGCAAGCAAATGCTTGCATTGCATCCACCTTCTCTCTGGCACCATCGCAACCACGCTAGCAAGGCCTCGTGTGCCAACGACGGATGCACTCCTGCGATCCACCGCTGTCTTGCGTTGTGGTTTCTTCTGCTTCTCTCTGCATTGCAAGTCCTTGCCGTCGGACTGGGCTTGCGTCAGAACGCCCAACATAGGGAAACTGAGCACGCTGGAACGCCGGCGGCATTTACCCAGTACCCCTAAATCCACAAAGTCATTGAGTGCAGCGGTCACCCACGTGGACGAAGTCCGCGCCAACGCAGGCACGACTTTCGTAGCGGCAAGTTGCAAGTTGTCCGGTTGCGGCGAGAGAAACGTTCGAAATTACCGGACAGCTCTCGCCAAACCGCCAGAAACTTTCATTGACCTCCTCAATCAAATGTCGTCGCTAGCATTTCGTTTCGTCGCGTTGGTTGCGACGAAAAGGTTGGAACAACTAGAGCGATACCGATCGGCTTGTCAGTCGAACTCGGACGTCAACGAATTGCATCAATCGATCACCAAACCCGTTCGCAGAAGGTAAGAGTTAACAGGATGAGTGAAGTTACGAACACCGCCGCGGGGTCAAACAGCCCTGGGCTGAGCGGAAGATCCATCCTCGTCACGGGCGGGACCGGATCGTTTGGTCGTCGTTTCGTTTCCGAGGTCTTTCGCCGCTGGCCCGATGTCACGCGGATGGTGATTTTTTCGCGAGACGAATTGAAACAATCCGAAATGGCGGAGCAATTCCCAGTCGACGAATACCCCGCGATTCGTTTTTTCATCGGAAACGTTCGCGACAAGGACCGGCTGCAACGTGCGATGGAAGGCATCGACACGGTCATTCACGCCGCCGCAATGAAACAAGTACCCGCAGCGGAGTACAATCCGTTTGAAGCGGTCAAAACCAACGTTCTCGGAGCCCAGAATGTTATTGAGGCCGCGTTGGATACTAACGTGAAAAACGTGGTGGCGTTGAGCACCGACAAGGCGGCGGCGCCAATCAACCTGTACGGTGCAACCAAACTTTGCTCGGACAAACTGTTTATTGCCGCGAACAACTTAAAAGGGCATCGCGACATCCGCTTTTCGGTCGTCCGTTATGGCAACGTGATGGGCAGCCGCGGCAGCGTGATCCCATTCTTTTTGAAGCGACGAGACACTGGCGTGCTGCCGATCACCGATCCCAGCATGACGCGTTTCAATATCTCGTTGGATGAGGGCGTCAATATGGTGCTGTACACGCTTGATAACAGCATCGGTGGCGAGATCCTGGTGCCCAAGATTCCATCTTACCGAATTACCGATCTTGCCGAAGCGATTGGCCCCGAGTGCGAGAAGCCCGTTGTAGGCATTCGTCCCGGTGAAAAGTTACACGAAGAAATGGTCACCGCAAGCGACAGCCAAAATACGATCGAAAACGACCGCTACTACGTGATCGTCCCGATGCTGCATCGCCGCAACCACAACGAAACCATCGCGACGTTCGCGGCGCATCATGACGCCACTCAGGTCAAGCATAACTTTCTTTATAGCTCCGAAAGCAACGACCAATGGTTAAACGTCGATGAGTTGCGACAATTGATCAAACAACACGTTGACCCCAACTTCGCCGTCTAGTGGACATCCTACCCTACGGCCGTCAATCGATTGACGCGTCGGACTTGCAGGCGATCACCGAGTCCATCCAGTCTGGCTGGTTGACCACGGGGCCAAAGGTCGACGAGTTCGAAGAAGCGTTTGCAGATCGAGTCGGCGCGAAACACGCCGTTGCGGTTTGCAATGCAACTGCCGCGTTGCATCTCGCGATGCTGGTTGCAGAAATCGGTCCCGGCGATCGCGTGATCACCTCACCGAATACGTTTCTCGCATCAGCCAATTGTGCCGCCTTTGTCGGAGCAACTCCCGATTTTTGTGACATCGATCCGGTCACCTACAACCTTGATCCTGCCAAACTTGCGGCCGACTGGAAGTCCGACACTCGCGGCGTCGTCGCGGTGGATTACGCAGGCCAAACCGCCGACATGGTTGCGATCAGCAAGATCGCTCGGCAACACGGCGCGGTCGTGATCGAGGACGCTTGTCATGGTGTCGGCGGCCAATTTGAACACCAGGCTCGCCACCACAAGATAGGCGGACACTCTTGGGCCGACATCACCACGTTTAGCTTTCACCCCGTAAAAACGATGACGTGTGGCGAAGGCGGCATGCTCGTCACCGACAATGACCAATACGCCCAAAGAGCACGTAGGCTTCGCAGTCATGGCATGGTCCGCGAACCCGAAAATTTTCGCGGACTAGGCGAGGGCGGCAAGAATACCGGCGACACCGCCTTGGATGAACAAGGGCCTTGGTATTACGAAATGCACGATCTCGGGTTCAATTATCGCATCACTGATTTCCAATGTGCACTGGGACTCAGCCAACTCAGTCGACTCGATTCCTTTCTAAACCGACGGCGTGAAATTGTTGCTGCTTACAACGATGCCTTTGCATCAAACGATTGGATTCGGACCCCGGGATTGCGTAACGAACGTGACCGCGATCTCACGTCCTGGCATCTCTATACCATCATGGTTGATTTCGAACGCTTGGGGGTAACACGAAGCTCGATGATGAAGTCACTTCGTGCCAAACGAGTGGGCACTCAAGTGTTGTACATTCCGGTCCACTTGCAGCCGTGGTATCAATCCACCTTCGGCTACCGCGCCGGAAAATGTCCCATTGCTGAACAGTATTACCGACAATGTCTAAGCTTGCCATTGTTCCCCGAAATGAGTGATGCCGACGTTCAATTGGTAATCGAAAGCATGCTTGAGGTCACAAACCCAAAATGATTGTTGCGATCATTCCCGCTCGCGGTGGCAGCAAACGCATCCCGGGCAAGAACATCCGTCCGTTTTGCGGACGGCCGATCATCGAATACTCGATCAACGCCGCCATCGAATCCGGCGTCTTCGACCATGTGATTGTCTCGACCGACTGCGACCAAATTGCCGATGTCGCGAGGCATTGCGGTGCCGAACTGCCTTTTCAACGGCCCGCCGAATTGTCGGGCGACACCGTGGGATCCAATCGCGTGATGAAACATGCGATTGAGTTCTGCAACGAACACTTGGGCAACATCAGCCGAGCCTGCATGTTGACCGCAACGGCTCCGTTCGTCAACGCACAACAACTACGCGACGGACTGAACATGTTGGACGAACGTCGTGCCGAAATGACGTTTTCGGTAGCCACGTTCCCATCCCCGATCCAACGTGCGTTCGAAATCCGCGACGATGGCTGGGGACAATTTGTCTGGCCTGAAAACGAAACCAAACGTTCGCAAGAACTGCCGGAACGCTACTTTGACGCGGGCATGTTCTACTGGGGATTGCCAGAAGTGTTTGGCAAAGCCGCCAAATTTTTCCCTGAACATGTTTGCCTTTACCCAATTCCACTGCATTTAGTTCACGACATTGATACCGAAGAAGACTGGAAACGCGCCGAACTGGCGTTCCAAGTACTCACTGCGGAGTCGCAAAAAAGCACTGCGAACGCCGCCCTTGTTTTGCGTCCCGCAACCGATGCAGATTGCTTAACCTACTTTGATTGGGTCAATGACCCGCTTGTCCGCAGTCAATCTCGTCGGACAGGACCGATATCGTGGGAGGAGCATTCACAGTGGTTTCGATCACAACTCTCGGATGACCATTCACTTCTATTCGTCGTTGCCACGAAGGATGACGCTGAATTGGTGGGCCAAGTACGTTTTGACTACTGTGCCGGCGACAGAGTTTGGGAAGTTGATTTCTCAGTCGCGGCAAATCATCGAGGACGTGGGTACGGAGCCGAAGCGATCCGCCTTGCGACCAAAGAACTCCGCAAACTCTCTTCGGCCCCCATCATTGCCGACGTCAAACAGGCAAATATCGCCTCTCAAACCTGCTTTAAGAAAAACGGATTCATTCTGACCTCAACAGAAAAAAAATTTGTAAGGTTCCGGAGTCCGTGACACACTCACTACCAATACATTGCTGATGAGCCCAAACAGAGCGCTAACCGTTGGGTCGGTACGCATCGGCGACGGATCCCCCACCTTCATCATTGCCGAAATCGGATCGAATCATGGCCAAGATTTTCAACTAGCCCTGGATACGATCGATGCCGCAGCCGAAGCCGGGGCAGATGCCGTCAAGTTCCAATCGATCGCACTCGACGCCCTTTACCTCGACCCGAGTGACGAAACACGCAAACTGCATCAAGCCATTGACTTGGACGAATCATGGCATCGGCCTCTGAAAGAGCACTGCGATAAGCGTGGCATTCTGTTTTTCTCGACACCAACGTACCTACAATCCGTTGATCTACTGAATGATCTGTCGGTCGATCTGTTCAAACTCGCCTCAGCTCAAATTGGCACGTTCCCGCAGCTGATTCAGCGTGTCGCCCAAACCGGCAAACCAACGCTGCTATCGACGGGGCTGGTCAGCTACGGCGAACTCGAACAAGTGATCAAGATCTTTGAACGCAGCGGAAACAAAAACTACTGCATTCTGCACTGCAACAGTATCTATCCCACTCCTGCGGATCGCGTTTTCTTGGGCCGCATGGAAATCTACCGGAAAATGTTCGGCTGTCCGGTGGGATTCTCCGACCACACCGACGGCATCGCGGTCGCCACCGCCGCGGTGGCACTCGGAGCCGATGTGATTGAAAAGCATTTCATCTTGAAACGCGGCATTGTCAACGCACCGGATGAACCGTTTTCACTGGAACCTGCGGAACTGCAGGCGATGGTGCAAAGTATTCGCACCGTCGAGCAAGCCAACCGCACCGAAACAAGAATCGAAATCGAAGCCGAAGAGACCCAATTCAAAAACGCGATTCGCTATCGAGCGATTCTCAAACATGACATCGCCAAGGGACATGAACTCAGCTCCGACGACGTTTATTTCCTGCGTCACCCCAGCGGTGTTGATGCCGTCGCCCTCAACCAAATGCTTCAACAACGCGTGGTTGCAACCAACGACTTGAGCAAAGACTGCTTGTTGCAGATGGACGATTTTGTGCTGCAGCCAGAACCGCAACCGGAACAATCTCGATGCTAGCCGCGCAGCGTAAACCGAGTGCCTCGATGGCGATGGCCGAACGCGTGCGTCAAATGCGTGAGCGTGGACGCGAGGTTATTTCGTTCGCGATGGGCGACACCCATGTCTCGCCCGCTCCGCAGATCGTTGATGGAATCACGCGAGCGATGCAGTCCGGACAAACGCACTACAGTTCAGCCCGCGGATTGCTGGAACTTCGGCGAGCCATCTGCGAACACTACTACCACGCAAAATACCAAGACGATCAAATCTTAGTGGTTCCCGGTGTTAAACAGGGCATCTACTATGTGCTGCAATCGCTTGCCCCCAAACGAGTTTGCGTATTGGAACCCGCTTGGTTGGGATACAAAGCGACCGCCAATCTTCTCAACGTTCCGGTCGTTTCGAACGACCAAACGCAGCCCGGATGGGTCGACCGGCTTCGCCGCGAAACATTCGACGTGTTGATTGTTTGCACCCCCAACAATCCCGACGGCAAAGTCTTCGAAGCGTCCGAGACCGAACAGCTGATCAGTATCTGTGCGGCGAAAGAGGCCTGGTTGATCTCCGACGAAATCTACAGCGTCTATGACTACTCGCAAAAGTGGCATTCGCTTTCTGAATTTGATTATAAACGCACCATTGTCTGTAACGGATTATCGAAATCGCACGCTCTGACCGGATTGCGAATTGGCTGGATCGCATCCCATCATCGCGACTTGGTGGACGCCTGTTTCGAAGCCCAACAACACATCGCCACCTGCGTCAGCACCCCGGTACAATATGGCGTCCTGGACATGGTTCGTCCCGATTTCGCCGAGCTTAGGGCGACTGTGAAGCAGTACGAAGCGAACCGACAAGCGATTTGCCAAAGGTTTCCTCGCTTGGCTCCCTATGCTCCCGACGGAGCACTCTATTTCTTTGTTCCCGCGTCGCTGTTCGGCGAACGCGACGGGACAGCGCTAGCGGAAAAGCTTCTCGACGAAGCGGGAATCGCGGTGGTTCCAGGTGAGGCGTATGGCGAGAACTTTTCAGGATTCATTCGCATGTCATTCAGTGTTTCTGAAGCCACCCTTCAAACCGGGCTGAACCAATTGACACCTTTTCTAATCCAATGACAGAGAAGTTTTCCATGACGGATTGGTGGAAATCATTTCGGGCACTCCAGCGTTGGCAATATGCCCTGCTGGTATTGTTGTCGATCATTTTCGTGGTCACGATTCACGATCTGGATGACGCATCGTCATTCCGTTATGCGGGAAGAACCGTCTTCGCCATCGCACTGGCGTTGATCATCGCCCGTCTGTCTTATGGCAAATCCAAATCGGCAAAATTACTCCGCAACGCTGCACAGCGACTTCGCATTCAAACGCCTAACTTGAAAGTGCTGGGAATCTTTCGAATTGCATTCGGATTGTTGACGCTGATCACCGCGGTAAGGACGCTGCAAAACTTCTCTATCCTGTTTTACGGGCTTGATCATCCTGTGATACGCGAAGGGTTCAAGTTAACCATCTATCTGTGGGCCGCCCTCGGTATTGCGATCACCTTGGGGTGGGGTGGCCGGGCGCTGCGATTCGCCAATTTAGTCGTCGCGGCTTTGCTGCTTCGCAACTTCTTTACGTTTGGCATTTTCGAAAGCACCTACATCCTGAACGCTTGGCTAGCCGCGTTTGCACCGTGCGATTTTCGCTATTGCCTTGGTCAACCCAACACACGTCCATGCCGCGACTCGGTCCTCAATAGCGGGCTGCCAGTCTTCTTTGTTGGCTTCCATTTCGGATTCATTTTCCTGTACGTCGGCTTAGACAAACTGAATTGTGGAACGGAATGCTGGAGCTGAACTGTTATCAAGACGCAATGCACGCGATTGGCGACGTTGCCCGCTGGGCTTCGTTTGGACGCCTGCATGCCTGGCGACTCGAAAACATCGGAACCACGTTGGTCGAGTCGATGTTGCATCACTCGATCAATGAATCGAATTTAGAGCTTGCCTCGATCAAACGCGTGATCCTATTAACGCAGCCATTGACGACCAGCAAAGAATGGCAGGGCCAACTTGAATCGCCTAGCGATGGTTGGACCGATCTGCTGCTGTACGACCCCGCTGCGGATGAATACCGACTAGGCGTCCAACCGGCCCCGCACGAGCATCAAGGACGTGATCCGTCTGCCCCAACGACCTTCCCTATCTGAACGAATAAAAAAACGTAAGAGCTGAAAATTCGCATGATCAAAGTTTTCGAAAATTTCAAGTACGACAAACAAAACGTCCGGATCAATGGTTACACGCCCAGAGACATCAGCGATATTCGTCAGCAGATTTCCAATGAACTCGTCGTCGTATTAAAAGGTGTCTTCGCAAAAGAAGACCTACAAAGGGTTCGCGAAAACACGGTCTCTTACATCGCCGAGAACCCACCGACGAATCCAATGATCGAAGCCGGAGTGACCAATTTCTGGCGACGTGACGACAACCCTGCCAAGAGTGCCGTAAAGAGAGTGAAGCAGTTTTTTGCTTCGTTTTACTGGAACGACGATTTGGCAGGCGAAAGCGACATGATGAAAGCCATGTCTGTGTTGCGTAACGAGATCGCTGGACTTCCCGCCACCTATACGATCGCCGGAATGGAACCCGACGGATTCATGACCTATGGCAACGTGACGCACTACCCGAGTGGCGGCGGAAAGTTAAACAAACACCAAGATCCACCCAACAAACAGTTTGCAGTCATCATCGCCTCAATGTCGAAAAAGGGCAGCGATTTTGAACAAGGCGGCTTCTATGTGGAAATGGATGGGAACAAGCTTGATATCGATCAACACCTGGACGTGGGCGATGTCTATCTAATGAATCCGAATTGTGTGCACGGTGTCGACGCTATCGATCCTCAAAAGACACTTGACTGGGACTCCGGCAGCGGTCGCTGGATCCTCTTTCCTGCACTGATTGAAGTGAAGACCGTCCTAGGACAAAAGGTGGAAGGCTTGCGAGATCTAGAACAATAAAAAATCAGGACACGCAATGGATCGCCCAAGCCGTGTCGCTGCAATCCTCGCCCGCCCCAAAGGCAAAAAACTCCGAAAATTCGGTAACACGCCAAAGCCTCTTTAAAACAAAGCAATGCATAAATCGAACAAGAAATTGATGGTCATCGGTGCTTCGTGGGAGCAAGTCCCGTTGCTTCGCACCGCGAAAAGTACCGGATGCGAGATCCTGGCAACCAACTTAACGCCTGATGCCAGCGGCTTTGATCTGGCAACACAAAGTGTCGTGGTCGATCCTCGCGATTTGACTGCCATCCTGAACTTGGCGACCGCCAGCGGGATTCAAGGTGTCACCGCCGACGAATGTGACTACTCGAATTACGCAGCCAACTTTGTCCGTGAAATGTTGTCGCTTCCCAGTGCGGATTTGGCCGGTGCCCAAGTCACCACCAACAAACACTGGATGCGTGCACGCTGTCACGAAAATCATGTCGTCCAGCCGCGGTTTCAAGCTTGCCGCACCTTACAGGACGTGCAAACCGCCATCGATCTGATCGACTATCCCGTGATCGTCAAACCGGTCGACAATCGCGGCAGCTTTGGTGTCCGCCGCGTCGACGGACCAAGCGAAGTCGAAGACGCCTTCTTACACGCATTGATGAATTCGCATTCACGCGAAGTCTTGGTCGAAGCATTCATCGAAGGCATCCATCTAACGGTCGATGGCTGTTTTGACGGCGATAGCCAACATTACAATCTGGGCGTCGCGTCGAAAAAGATTACCTCCGGCAGCAAACCGATCATCACCGAGGTGATGTATCCAGCCGACATCAGCGAGGAACAATTATCCCACGTACTCGATACCAACACTCGCGTGATTGCCGCCCTGGGATTGACCCGGGGACTGACGCACAGTGAGTACATTTTGGATTCGGCGGGCCGCTGTTTTCTATTGGAAACCGCCAATCGCGGTGGCGGCGTGCTGACCTCAGGATTGATCCTGCCTGAAATCACCGGCGTCGATCTGAACCAATTGCTCGTGCAGGAAGCCTTGGGCGAACCATTCGAAGTGTCGCCGTGGAAGAAATCAAAAGCTGCTAAACTAGTCTTCTTCATCTTCGATTCCGGCACGGTGACGGCAATCAATGGAATCGAAGACGCCGCCGCGGTCGACGGCGTCAAACACTTGCAACTGTTGATCAAAGCGGGCGATGAAATCGGGCCTCCCGAATCGGGAGCGGGACGCCACGGATTCGGCATCTTTGTGGGCGATGACATCGAGACCGTCGACGCGATTCACGCCGAATGCATCTCGAAATTAAAGATCGAATATGCCTAGTTTTCACGAACAACTTCGCGAAATCGACAAGTCGCTGAACGAGCGTTACAGCGGTCGACTACGCAATTTCGGTGACGACCCGCGAACGTTGGGCTGGGACACCCAAGCCAATCAACGCGTGCGGTTTGCATTGGCGTGCCGTGAAATCGACGTTTCTGACGCAGCGGTGTTGGACGTTGGCTGTGGCTTAGCCGATTTCCGCAGTTACCTCAACGACTCAGGCAACCACTGCGGCCGCTACATCGGTGTTGACATCAACCCCGATTTGCTTCAACAGTGCCGAACCAAGTTTCCGGACGATACATTTCGCTGCGGCAACCTGTTGGTGGACGAACTGCCCGACGTGCGAGCCGACTTTGCCGTAATGTTCGGCGTTTTGAATTTTCGTTTTGCCGAAATCAACAACCTCGAATTTGCCAAGTCGATGATCGCCGCGGCATTCGATCGCGTCGACAACGCATTGGTCTTTGACATGCTGACGACGGTACGCGACGAGGACTATCCCGAGGAAGATTTCGTCTACTACTACAATCCGTCCGAGATCCTCGAGTTCGCGTTTTCGTTGACGCCTCACGTCACCCTCCGCCACGATTACCCGTCGATCCCGCAACGCGAAATGATGCTCTGTCTGCGAAAACATGCCGATGTTTGATGCCTTTCGCCACCCGGTCCTGCGGCCCGACGAAGCTTCGCTGTTTGATCTCAGCGATGTCGACTGGTCAGCGTGGTGCGATCAATTCCTCAGCGAATCCGACCGCGCCGCGGTGGCAAGTTCTGGAATTTGCCTGATGGATCCTGCCGTCATCGCAAACGCGGGTTTTCAAAGCACGGCGTCAAAACTGCGGCAATCCAATCGTGCTTGGTTCACCTTGCAACCGGACCTAAACGCCGCCGATCCCCACCAACAACTACGCGAGGCCAAGGACGCAGGGATTCGCGGCATCACCTTCCACAGCTACCTGCAACACATTTCGGATGACCGATTTCCGTTGGTCGTCGAACTCAGCCAACTCGCTGAGGAACTTGGCATGTTTGTCGGGTTATGCACCGCCTATGGCAGTCGCCAAATCTATCGCTATGACAATCTGCGTTTGACCGTCGAAGTGCTCAATGCCGTGAAATGTCCTGTCGTGATGTATCATGCAGGCGGAGCAAAGGTGTTGGACGCGATGTTGATCGCCGAAATGTGGGACAATGCCTACTTGGAAACATCGTTCTCGCTTAGCTATTGGTTGGGCAGCAGCATCGAGACTGACTTGGCATTTGTGATTCGCAAACTGGGCAGCGAGCGAATTCTGTTTGGCTCGGACGCTCCGTTCATCCCACTCGACCAATCGATCGAAGACCATCAACAATTTCTACGTCGGCACGATTTCAACCAAACCGACAGCGACAATATCATGGGGAGATCATGCAGGCGACTGCTGAGCGAATACCAATGAAACCAACTGACTTCCCACTTCTGTTAGACTGCACGCTGCGTGACGGCAGCTACGCGGTCAATTTCCAATTCACCAAACGCGACACGATCCGGCTGTGTCAGGCGCTGGAGCAATCCGGTCTGAAGATGATCGAGATCGGCCACGGCTTGGGGCTCGGGGCATCATCACCGCGATATGGCGTCGCTTTTGAAGCCGACGAAGTCTACCTCGAAGCGGCAGCCGAAACGTTGACCCAGGCCAAATGGGGCACGTTTTTTATCCCCGGCATCGGCACGCTTGACGATCTCGATCGAGCGAAGTCGTACGATATGGACTTTGTCCGCATCGGATCCGAAGTCGAAAAATACAAAACGATGCTCCCGTTTATCCAACGGGCGAAAGAGCACGGCATGTTTGTTTGTGCCAACTTCATGAAAACCTACGCGTCATCCTCGTCGCGAGTCGCCGAGGTTAGCCGCGAGCTTGCTGCAATCGGCGCCGACTGTGTGTTCATTGTTGACTCCGCTGGCTGTATGCTGCCCCGTGACGTCACCGATTATGTCAAACGTGCCGTCGACGCGTCGGACGCCATTGTTGGATTCCACGGACACAACAACTTGGATCTCGCCAATGCAAATTGCTTGGTGGCATTGGACGCCGGAGCAAAAATTGTCGACGCGACCGTTCGCGGGATGGGACGAAGTGCCGGCAATGCGCAAACCGAAGTGCTGGCGCACTTGATGGACAGCTCGGGTTACGATTCCGGAATCGACCCGTTCAAACTGTTTGAATTTGGCGAACGAATCATCCGTCCGCTGAATGTCCAAGCCCAAGGACTGCCGCCACTGGACATCGTGATCGGGATGGCACGCTTTCACACTTCGCACCTGCCGCGACTGCGACGAGCCGCCTCGCAGTACAGCGTGGACCTGAACCGATTGGTTCTGGACGTTTCCGCCATCGACTGCATCAATCCAAGCGACGACTTGATCAACGCAACCGCATCGGCCTTGGCCACCGACGCCCCCCAAACAACCCGTAGTGGATCTTGCTAAAGATCCCTCCATACCCCAACCATCCCTGCAACGGATCTTGCTAAAGATCCCTCCACACCCCAACCATCCCTGCAACGGATTTTGCTAAAGATCCCTCCACACCCCAACCATCCCCGTACTGGATCTTGCTAAAGATCCCACCGCCCATCCTTTAAACCGAACCCACCGGCGTCAATTCGCCATTCCCAAGCCATTGTACGGCCACGAACGCCCACGAATGAATTCGCGAATTTGCATCCTGACCGAATCCGGTGACGGGATTGGCTTTGGCCACCTGACTCGGATGACCGCACTTGCGTCCCAGTTATCGCAAAGTGGCGACGACGTCGTCTTGCGAGTGGACCACAAGGGCACGGGCAATCTTCCGCAATCGCAATCGTGGCAGATCCTCGATTGGCGTCGCAACCCCGACGTCGCCGATGGAATGGACGTTGCCGTCGTCGATTCGTACCTCGCGACGGCGGCGGATTATCGAGCACTGCAGCGACGGGGTGCCAAGGTCGTCGCGATCGACGATTACAACCGACTCGATTACCCCGTCCAAGCAATCGTCAATCCCAATCCGGCGTTTGATCCGATTCTATCATCGAGCCCGTCGGGACATGCCCACGCCGCTCGGATCGGTGGCGCCCCATGGGTATTACTGCGGCCTGAAATCACCAACACTCCACAAAAAATCAATCATGCATCAACGATCACGCGAGTGGTCGTGACACTGGGTGGTTCGGACGTTCATGGTGTGTTACCAAAGCTACTGGATTGCTTGATCGATCGAGTGCCCTCGATGGTCGTGATCGCCGGCAACGATGATTACGCGGGCAAAATCCGAGCATCACACGATTGTGGGAACGTGCAAGTGCATGGCATGTTGAATGCGGCGGAAATGGCAGCGACTCTTGCGGGCTGCGACCTCGCGGTTTCCGCGTGCGGACAAACGCTACACGAGCTTGCCTTTCTCGGAGTTCCGTTCGTTGGCATCCGCGTCGGCGATGACCAGATTCCCAACCAAGATCATTATCTGCAAACCGGACTGCTGGGGTCCAAGATCGATTGTCAACAAGACGATTGGCGGGAACAGGTCCTGCAAGAACTCGACGCCCTTTCCAGTCAATCGTTACGCCATGGCCGCTCGGAATTAGGCCGATCGATCATCGATGGTCGCGGACCCGAACGACTCAGCCAACTCATTCGGAGCCTTTAAGTTGAGTTCCCATTCCCCGCAAAAAGTACTGGTCGTCGCCGCCCATCCCGATGACGAGGCACTCGGTTGCGGCGGAGCGATGGCACGTCACGCAGCCAATGGTGACGAAGTTGGAGTCGTGTTCATGACCGACGGCGTTAGTTCGCGGTTGTCGGCCGGGGAACCCGAAGCAGCGATGCGGAACACCGCGATGCAATCCGCGATGTCGATCCTCGGCGTATCGCGGTTCCAAGCGATGAGTTTTCCGGACAACGCGATGGACAGTGTCCCGCTACTTGAAATCACGCAAACGATCGAAAAATTCTGTGGTGACTGGGGCGTCCCCGACACGGTTTACACGCATCACGGCTCGGACCTGAATCTGGATCACCGGCTGACGCACCAAGCCGTCATGACCTGTTTCCGTCCACAGCCTGCGGCGTCAGGGAAACCTGCAAGAATCCTCTCCTTCGAGGTGCTTTCAAGCACCGGATGGGAAGGAAGCACATCCCAGTCATTCCGCCCCAACTATTTCGTCGACATCCGTTCAACGCTTGCCAAAAAATTGGAAGCTCTCGCCGCCTACGACGAAGAGATGCGTCCGTTTCCTCACGCCCGCAGCCTCGAAACGGCCGAACACCTAGCCCGCTACCGCGGCTCGAGCGTCGGGATCCCCGCCGCCGAAGCCTTCGAAGTCCAGCGGATCATCGCGTGAGCTGGGGGAGCTGGGGGAGCTGGGGGAGCTGAGGAGTGAGGAGTGAGGAGTGAGGAGTGAGGAGTGAGGAGTGAGGAGTGAGGAGTGAGGAGAATTCACCCTCCCTGCGGGAGGGTCGGCCGCAGGAAGCGGCCGGGGAGGGCTAGTGACCTGAAACTGGCACGTTCCACTTCTAACACAGCGACCCCCACCCAGAGCCGGCTACCGCCGACTCTGACCTCCCCACAGGGGAGGTGAAATGAAACTCACCCTCCCTCCGGGAGGGTCGGCCGCAGGAAGCGGACGGGGAGGGCTAGAAACCTTAAGCTGGCACCGTCCACTTCCCAACGCCCTGCCACCCCGCGTGTCACCTCGCCCAGCTCTGCTGGGAGAGGTCGAACGGGCCCTCAAGGCCTCGTTCGGGTGAGGGCCGTCCGAGCAACGTCCCCCTGGCCACAGCCATACCATCGCCCTTGCACGCCAACGCACATTGGTCTATCCAAAAATCCCAAAGTCCACGAAAGTCTTCACGGCTTGTTAATTTATTGAGCCGCGACGCGTCAGCGGCCGGGTCCCACACGATACCCGTTGCCTTACGGACCACCTTCACCATTGCGATTTCCATTTGGATCAAATCAACAAGCCGCCCGCGACTTCCGCTACGTGCCGCTGACAGGCTCGAAGCCTATTCCACATTGAATCCCACGTCTCACCTTAACTGATCAGCGTATGTACACATCATTTGCACAGTCACGCTCGGCCGTCGCCAAACAAGAACCTCTCAATGTGGTGCTGTTTGAAACGCAAGAGGCATCACCGCATCTCGAGACCACGCTGGAAATTGCCCAAAAGCACCTCGACATGGGCGACAAAGTCACGATCTGCTTCTGGTACGGCGAACTGCCCTACCACGAACCGTGGGGACCAACCAATCCATCGGTTCGCCCTGGAGCCGCGTTTCATCGAGGCCTGCAGCGACTCGGTAGCGACGTCCGTGTGATCGAGCATCTTGGACTGTCCGATTCGCTGAAAAACGAACTGGCGAACGAAGCGTCTGAATTGCCGCTGACGACGATTGAGAACCTAAAGTCATCGCGGTGGCGGGGGATGGATCTGGGCATGGGCGTCGTTTCGTCGTTGGTGTCCCGATTCAAATCACCCGACCTTGATGTGCACAAGCACTGTGAGATCGTTCGTGACGCGATCCTCGCATTCATGCTGGCATACGAAGCGGCCGACCAAGTCCTGAAGTCGGGCCACTACGATCTGGCGTACTTCTTTAATGGTCGATTCTGCAGCACCCGCGGCATCATGCGTGCCACACAAGCGAACGAGACAGAGTTTCGAATCCAAGAGCGTGGCTGCGACCCGGCGCATTACTGCTTGCTGACCGACGTGCCGCACAATCGCGTGCGTTTGCAACAGAACATCTTAAAATTTTGGGACCAGCACTCCGAGGAATATCGAGACGAACACGCCAGGGCTTTTTTCGAAGGCCGGCGTCAGGGAGGATCGCACGGATGGCCCTCCTTCACCAGTCATCAAGACCAAGGGGTGCCAGCAGAGTTTCGTAAAGCGAAACATTTGCTGAGTTACTTCTGCGGATCGGACGACGAGAACGTGGCGATCGGTGATGCGTTTGCACAACAAGGATTTGAAACGCAAGCCGAAGCGGTGCTGGCGTTGTTGGATGCGATGAAGTCGCAACCGGACTGTCATCTTGCGATCCGCGTCCACCCCCATTTAAGAAGCAAGTCGGAAGAGTCGAGAGCGTTTTGGGACAACTTACCGCGAGGTGAA
Source organism: Novipirellula caenicola (assembly GCF_039545035.1). Lineage (NCBI taxonomy): Bacteria > Pseudomonadati > Planctomycetota > Planctomycetia > Pirellulales > Pirellulaceae > Novipirellula > Novipirellula caenicola. The sequence goes on along the minus strand of NZ_BAABRO010000023.1, from coordinate 16,755 downwards.
AACGTGACGGTGATCGCAGCCGATTCGCCGATCAACTCGTACGACTTGATTGACGCCAGCGATTTGGTGATCACCTACGGTTCGACCGTCGGCGTGGAAGCCGCATATTATGGCAAACCAGTGCTGTTATTGGGGTCATCGTTCTACGACCAACTCGATGTGGCGCATCAAGCCTACACTTCCGAGCGAATCCAAAACTTCTTAGCCGACGCGGCGCAGTGGACCCCGCGGTCGCAAGACGCATCGCTGAAATACGGTTTTTACGCAAACAAGCACGGCGTGCCGTTTGATTATTACGAACCGAGCGATTTCTTTTACGGCGAATTCCGCGGACAGAACCTGTTCGCTGAACCAGTTGTTGCCGCCCACCACCAAGCCCACGGGCTGGCGGGACGTTTCACGCGGCGAACCCGCAAAGTCTTCCGCTCGTTGCTCCCCAAACCCCTGCGTTCATGACGCCTCAGCCACAAAACCGTGGGATAGGATTCCAGCCTGTCAAAAGCATGCCACCGGAGGATCGTCGTCGATCAACGCAGCGTAAAGATCGCGGAGCGATCAACGACAATCCCATAGCAAAGCCGGCCACTGTGGGATCGGCTTCCAGCCTGTCAAAAGCATGTCACCGGAGGATCGTCGTCGATCAACGCAGCGTAAAGATCGCGGAGCGATCAACGACAATACCGTAGCGAAGCCGGCCACTGTGGGATAGGCTTCCAGCCTGTCATCAGCATGCCACCTCCCCTCTGGATTGGGGCCGTGGTGTTAGAAGTGGATATTACAAGCATCGTTTCACCAGCCCTCCCCGGCCGCATCGTGCAGCCGCCCCTCCCAGAGGGAGTGTGAATTCAATTCTCCTCACTCCTCACTCCTCACTCCTCACTCCTCACTCCTCACTCCTCACTCCCCACTCCCACTCCCCACTCCCCACTCCCCCTCTCCCTCTCTCTCCCCCACCAATGCCTCCAACCCCAAAAACTCCCGTCCTCTTTCTCGGGTTCAACCGCCCCGACCTGGCCGAGCAAGTGTTCGCGGCGATTCGCAGTTACCAACCCAAGCAACTGTTTATCGCCGTCGATGGTCCTCGCGCCGACGTGCCCGCGGACGCCGACGCGGTTCGTCAGATGCGTCAGTTTGATTCGCGAGTCGACTGGGATTGTGAAGTCAAGACGTTGTACCACGAGCAGAATCAGGGCTGCCAGGCTGCGGTCAGCGGCGCGATCGACTGGTTCTTCTCGCATGTCGAAGAAGGCATCATTTTGGAGGACGATTGCGTTCCCGACCCCAGCTTCTTTGTGTTTTGCCACGAGATGCTTGACCGCTACCGCGATGACACGCGAGTGATGTCGATATCAGGCGAGTGTTATCCGGGAGCGTGGCAAGAACACTGTGACGCTTCGTACTCGTTCAGCTGTTACTCGTTGATCTGGGGCTGGGCGACATGGCGGCGAGCTTGGAAGTGTTACGACGGCACGATGGCGACGTTGCCCGAAGACGTCAAAAGCGGCTGGATCGACCGTTTTTTTCGTCGCCAATTCGTGCGAGACGCCTGGCTGGAACACCTGTGGTACACGCATTACACCCCCGGGTTCACCTGGGACTACCAATGGGTCTACGCGACCTGGATCCATTCGGGGTTATGCATCGTCCCGACTCAAAATTTGATCTCCAATATCGGCTGCGGCCCCGCAGCCACTCACACGGTGAGCGAGGATTGGAAGATGGCCAACCGCGTCGCCAGTTCACTGTCGTGGCCACTGAAACACCCCAGGGCCGTCAAACGCGACTACTTGCTCGACGAAACGCTCGAGGAAACGCGGTACGAGATGGCCCCGCCCGAGGGCGCATCCGCATCGGCCTGGGCCCCCGCATCGTTCCCACCACCGCCTCCCGACCCCAGCGAACCGCCACCTCCAGTGAAGAAGCGACTCTTCAGCCGCAAGCGATTCCGCCGCTTCCTACAGCGTCTCGCGGGGGGAGGGGGAGACAAGGAGACAAGGAGACAAGGAGACAAGGAGTGAGGAGTGAGGAGTGAGGAGTGAGGAGTGAGGAGAATTCACCCTCCCTGCGGGAGGGTCGGCCGCATGGATGCGGTCGGGGAGGGCTAGGGACCTTGAATGGGCACCCTCGACTTCTAACACCACGAGCCCCACCCAGAGCCGGCTACCGCCGACTCTGACCTCCCCAAAGGGGAGGTGACTCCCAAATCACCCTCCCTGCGGGAGGGCCGGCCGCATGGATGCGGACGGGGAGGGCTAGGGACCTGAAACTGGCACGGTCTATTTCTAACACTCCGAACCCCACCCAGAGCCGGCTGCCGCCGACTCTGACCTCCCCAAAGGGGAGGTGAACTCCAACTCACCCTCCCTGCGGGAGGGGCGGCCGCATCAAAGCGGCCGGGGAGGGCTAGAGACTGCTTGCCTGCACGTTCCACTTCCCAGAACCCGCCACCCCGCATGTCACCTCGCCCAGCTCTGCTGGGAGAGGTCGAACGGGCCCTCAAGGCCTCGTTCGGGTGAGGGCCGTCCGAGCAACTTCCCCCTGGCCACGGCCGTGCCATCGCCCTCGCACACCACCGCTATTGGCCTATCCCAAAATTCCCAAGTCCCCGAAAGCCGCCCACGACTTGTTGACTTACTGAGCCGCGACGCGTCAGCGGCCGGGCCCCACGCACGCCCCGTTATTTTACGGCCCGCGCCCCTACGGCGCATCTTAATCTCCATCCCCCGTCGGCCTCCGAAAGTCTCCACGACTTACGCTACGCCCTCTCCATGTCTCCATGTCTCCATGTCTCCGTGTCTCCCTCTCTCCGTGTCTCCCCATTCACCTCCCTCTCTCCAACGACGACTGAACAAGCTAGCCGCCATGGCGGCTAGCGAGCCCCCGCCACCCTTCACCCTCGACTAACGCCCAAACCACTACCATAAAATCGATCAGCACCCTCTACTGGCAGTCTCTCTCCTGCCGCGCGGAACAGCCGCGAGAAGCGGATACCTCTCCCCGCGCCCCCGCGGCGCATTTTCATCATCATCCCCCGTCGGTCCCGAAAGTCTCCACGACTTCCGCTACAGCTCTCCCACCATTTTTCAATTTCCAATTGTCAATTTAACTTTTTCAATTCTCCTCCGTGTCTACGACGACGACTCAACAAGCTAGCCGCCATGGCGGCTAGCGAGCCCCCGCCACCCTTCACCCGTGACTAACGACCAGACCGCCACCATAAAAGCGAACAGCACCCTCTACTGGCAGTCTCTCTCCTGCCGCGCGGAACAGCCGCGAGAAGCGGATACCTCTCCCCGCGCCCCCGCGGCGCATTTTCATCATCATCCCCTGTCGGTCCCGAAAGTCTCCACGACTTCCGCTACAGCTCTCCCACCATTTTTCAATTTCCAATTGTCAATTTAACTTTTTCAATTCTCCTCCGTGTCTACGACGACGACTCAACAAGCTAGCCGCCTTGCGATTAGCGAGGCCTCGCAACCCTTCACCCGTGACTAACGACCAGACCGCTACCAAAAAAGCGATCGTGTCATCCTCAATCGGCAGTCTCTCTCCTGCCGCGCGGAACAGCCGCAAGAAGCAGTTACCTCTCCCCACAGCCCCGCGGCGCATCTTCACCACCTCAATCATCCCCCGTCGGTCCCGAAAGTCTCCACGACTTCCGCTACGCCCACTCCCCACTCCCCACTCCCCACTCCCCACTCCCCACTCCCTGTCTCCCCCTCTCCCCACTCCCTAACCCGCCTCTAGCGTCTAGCGACTCACCGCTAGCCGCTTCCTCAAAAATTAATACTGCTACAACCCTACTAAACCCCTCGAAGCGGATTAGATTACAGCAACTTGGCAGCCGCGTCCTTGTCAGGACGAGGCGGCTGAGTCAGGATACTTTTCGCAGACCGCACAGCGGCAAACGCGCTGCGGTCGCTGCCCGCGGGCAGCCAATTTTGCCCAAGATCGTGAGGTCTCGGCATTTGCGGACGTGGATCTTGGCAAAAACCCTGGCTCCGGCAGCCCTCGCGGCCGCGAAGCGTCCGCCAACCAGCGGCGGATGGGCAAACCGCGATTCACTTGATTCCCAGCGTCGCCCCGACGCACAGGAATCAAGCGATCAAAATCAAAAAAACGCAAATGGGTTAGTGTCACCCACGTGGACGAAGTCCGCGCGGAATGAGATGCCCTCGATTAAGATTAGGGTGCCAACCCGAGCACCTTCCAGCGAACAAATCGCGTCCACAACCCTCGCGAGGGTCAACACACTTAGATTTGCCGTAAATTGTTGAGCGATACTTGCCATCAGGAACCGAGATGGCGTACATGTAAGCTCCTCCGCCATAACGCGTTTGAAATAAGAGTGTCGGCCCAATATTTCACGCGATGATACCCAGCGAATTTTTGCTTTTTACGAGTCGACATCGATTCCTAATGATTGCTCGCGATAGATCAGAACGTAAACGGAATCTACGTGCGATTGCCCTGGGCTTAAAGTGGTGTCTGCATACATTGCTAACGGTTAATGCGGGCTGCCTGACTTCTTGCAACCCTCTCACCGTCTCTTGCTTCACACCGTACTACAACCGGTAAACACGAAAGGGTTTTGTCGTCTTACCGAAGCGATAGATTGCCGAACGAACACTTCCGTGGATAAGTCGGCATCGCAGCCTCTCCAAAGACTATGAACGTCTCACAGAAACGCCAGAGACTGCCATCTACCTGGCAATGATTGATCTGATGAGCCGACGACTCACACAACAAAAAATGGCATTTTGAAACACGTTCATAGAAAGTAGACACAGTAGGACCATACAAAACTAATGCCATTAAAATTAGCAATCATTGGATGCGGCGCAATTGCAGAGCAAGGTCACCTACCTGGCGCTGCGGAATCAGAAAAAGTGGAGGTCACGCTACTTGTTGATCGACTTGAAGCTCGAAGAAAGCAACTTTGCGACCAGTTTGGAGTGGCGCATAACTCGAATTCAATAACGGATGTTACCAAGTACGCAGACGCTGCAGTGGTCGCTACGCCGCCCGGTTCGCATGTTCCTATCGCATGCGGATTGATCGAAATGGGAATGCCAGTTCTGCTAGAGAAGCCAATTGCCCTATCGTCTGCGGAGTGCGAAACGTTGCTTTCTCTTGCAAAGGAGAAAAACGTACTAGTTGCCGCTGGAATGACTCGGCGATTCTTTCGGAGTGATCGAATGGTTCGAGAATACATTCGGTCGAGTGTTTTGGGAAAGCTAGTAAGCTTCAATGTGGAAAACGGATACGACTACGCGTGGTCGTCCGCCTCTAACTTCATCTTAAGCAAGGCTCAGGCTGGAGGAGGCGTTTTGATGGGGCTTGGTTCGCACGTCCTGGATTCCCTAATTTGGATGCTTGGCGACCCCATAGCGTTTGAGTTCGAATGCGATTCCGAAGGCGGCATTGAATCAGAATGCAAAGTCCATCTGACCATGGCCGGCGGAGCAAAGGGCTGCGTAGAACTGAGCCGAAGTCGGAACCTAGAAAACCGTTATCTTTTTGAGTTTGAAAAGGGAACCATTTACGCACCGTTCTACGGTGACAATGTTTCCGTATCACTTGCAGGAAGTGAATTGACGCTCAACGGAAGGTCGGTGCCAGCGGGCTCACCTTATGCAGAAGTGCAATCAGTTGCCAAGATCATGTCTCAGGAGCTTGACGATTTCGCAGATGCTGTTATCGAGGGCAAACCTCCGATGGCGACTGGCGAAGATGCGATGAAGTCAATTGCGCTGATAGATGGTTGCTACGCAAGCCCCAAGATTCTCGATTTTCCATGGATGCAGCCAATCGAAGGTACATCATGAATAGCATTGGTTTTCCCAAAGGTACCAACGTTTTTGTGACCGGGGGATCCGGTTTCATAGGCGGCCGTCTTGTTGAATGTCTCGTCAGAGACTACGAGGCGAATGTAACTGCTTTGGTAAATCGTCCTTATGCTGGTGCGCTAAGGATGTGTCGTTTTCCGGTAAATACGGTCTTCGAACCAATGACTGATCAGAAGGCAATGCAGAAGGCAATGAGTGGCTGCAGTATCGTCTTCCACCTCGCGTATGCAAAATCTGGAAACGCCAAAGAGGACTACAAAGTCACGGTCGAGGGAACACAAACGCTGGCAACTGCAGCTTTAAAGTGCGGTGTCGATCGGTTTGTAAATGTCAGTACAGCGGCCGTCTATGGCAATCGAGCGAACGGCATAATTGACGAAACGGAACCACGGATTCGATGGGGGTGGAACTATTCCGATATGAAGCTGGATGCCGAAAACGTGGTGTTGGATTTTCATAAGAGTAGAGGGCTTCCGGGAACGGTACTTCAGGTTGCGGGTGTATATGGCCCTTGGGGTCCTGTGTTTACCATTGCTCCATTAAGACAACTACAAGCTGGTCGGGTGGGACTTCCCAACGAAGGCAAAGGTGTATCCAACGCAACCTATGTCGATGATGTGGTTCAAGCTCTACTACGGGCAGCAGTAATGGAATCCGCCGTTGGCGAAATATTCATGATCAAAGGTCCGGGGCGCATAACGCGTCTTGAATTCTACGAGCACTACCAAAGGATGATCGGTGAGAACGATAGAATCGTTTTATTGAAAGGGACCAACCTCAAGTCTGCCTTTAGATCGAAGAAGAGGGCCGCGACGCGTCAGCTTGCCCCGTCTGCAGTAAGATCACTAAAGAGCAATCCCGAGTTCAGAGCTGCTTTGACTGCGTCAGGACTAGTCGTGCCCCTGAAGTGGGCGTGTAACCTCGTGCGTAGAAAGAATGCCGCAACCGCTAGCTCTTTAACAGCATCAACCGCAGCTAAAACCAACGAAGAACTTCCGCTACATCTTCCTCCTGCGTTTTACGGAAAGTATCTCGCAGCAGAGACTGAATACTCCATAGAGAAGGCCAATCGCTTGCTGGGATATGACCCTCAGTTCGATATCCATGCAGGAATGGCCGCAACCGAACAGTGGGCACGATGGGCTAGGATTATCGATTGCCAAGTAGGCGAATCATGACCAGATCTGACCCATATCCAGTGAAAGCAAAGGCTTCGGTGCGTCGTGGGACATTTTCGGTCAACGTGATTGCGCAAGTCCTGAGCTTCTCTATTTTCATTGGGATCGGTGTACTTCTTACTCCATATCTAATTCACAGACTGGGACCTGCCCATTACGGACTGATTCCACTTGCGTTAACACTGATTAGCTATTGCGGGGTTTTGACCGTTGCGATCAACACGTCTGTTTCGCGCTCACTGACTCAAGCAGTTGAACGCGATGACGACGCAAATGTAAACTTGATTTTCAGCACGTCTGTTGTTGTCTGCTTGGTAATCGCATGTGTCGTATCATTGTTTCTGGCAGGTGCAGCAGTATTCTTAGACAAGCTGATCCAGATTCCAGAGAATGGGCTGTATCAAGCCCGTTGGTTGTTTGGCACCACTGCACTTTCCTTTGTAGTTTCGACCGTCATGACACCGTTTTCGGTGGCCGCCTTTTGTAGGAATCGATTTGAGATCACCCACGCAATAGCCATCATTGGCAACGTCGTTCGCGTTGCCGGGATAGTGCTGTTTTTTGGACTATTTGAGCCAAGCATTAAGTGGGTTGGCGTTGCTGGATTGACCTCAGTTGCCACTGCCGCATTGTTGCACGTAATTGCGTGGCGTCATTTGATGCCCGGGACAACTATTTGTTTTCCAAACGTACAGTGGAGCACTTTCAAGCACCTGTTCTTTACGGGAGTCTGGGTATCAGTCTTTCAAGTCGGAACCATCTTATTGCTAAGTGTGGACTTGGTCCTGATCAATCATTTCTTCGGCCCAACCAGTGGGGGACGCTATGCGGCGATCCTGCAGTGGAGTGCCATGTTACGGAATTTCGCGACCTCTCTCGCTGCCGTCTTTACACCGACAATTTTGGGCCTGCATGCCAAAGGTGACTTGGATGAGGTAAAACTTTATGCGTTGCGTGCTGCACGGTTCGTCGGGTATTCGATGTCGATCCCAATCGGCATCCTATGCGGGATGGCAGCCGACATCCTGGACGTTTGGTTGGGAGAAGATTTTACCGACCTTGTTCCGCTGATGGTGATCCTGATCGGTCCCCTTTCGATCAATCTAGGTGTGCTTCCACTCTTTGCTGTCTCGCTGGCCGCTGACAAGATCAAGATCCCTGGTCTCTTGACCATTGGTTTTGGGATAATGAATGTGCTGCTCGGGGTTATCTTAGTAACTCAAACGACACTTGGAATTTACGGAGTGGCGATCTCGGGGGTTGCCGTTTTGACTCTGAAAAACGTCATTTTTACTCCTATGTGGGCGGCTCACAACATAGATAGACCTCTGCGAACATTCTTGTTGCCGCTGCTTGGGCTGCTGCTTGCAACGACGGCCTTGGCTGGCGTAACGTGGGTCGCCTGTCAGGCGATGTTGATCGACACCTGGTTCCGTATTTTATCTGTTGCATCTTGTTTATCGGTCTTGTATTCGGCTGCCGTCTACTTTTTGGTGATGGATGCAGAAGACCGCAAGTTCGTCAGTGACAAGCTTGCAAAGATTGGCGCCAAGATGGGTTTCGAAAAAGCCTGGGCGAACATAACCTGATGGTATCAAGATCATCAACACTGAAAGACACCGTCATTGCAAATGGAATGTGCAGTGGTTGTGGAGTTTGCGCTGCATCAAGTGATGTTTTCTCAATCCAATTGACGGATGATGGAACATTTCAAGCAACAGTTCAAAACCAAGAACCTGATGGCATTAGTTCGGTATGTCCATTCAGTGACCAATCGCAAAACGAAGACCAAATCGGAGAAGCGTTATTTGCTAGTACCTGCGAATACAAGCAGGGCATAGGCTATTTTTCCGACTGCTACGCCGGACACGTGACCCTGCCGGAAGTGCGCAAGGCGGGCAGTTCGGGTGGAATGGGGACCTGGATTCTTCTAGAGTTGTTAGAGCAAGGCCTGGTTGATGGTATCTTACATGTTGGCGGTTGCGACAACGCTGATGGAGTTCCATTTAAGTACGCAATATCGAGAACAAAAGAACAAGTTCAGGCTCGGTCCAAGTCACGCTACTACCCCGTCGAAATGTCCGAGGTATTGAAGGAACTTCGTGTATTGGATGGGAAATTCGCTGTTGTGGGATTGCCGTGTTTTGTCAAGGGCATTCGATTGCTGTCCAAACACGATAAGGAAATCGAAAGACGCGTTGCATTTACGGTTGCGTTATTCTGTGGACACCTTAAGAGCAGTCATTTTGCAGATTTCTTTGCTTGGCAAGCCGGGATTATGCCGGGCGGCCTTCAAGCCATCAATTTTAGAACCAAGCTTCAGGAACGCGCCGCGAGCAACTACGGAATTTCTGTGCGAGGGGAGGGAGTGGACCACTGTCGTGCAAACTCAGAGTACGAGGGAAGTAGTTGGGGCTACGGGTTCTTCAAATACTCTGCCTGTGAGTTTTGCGATGATGTAGTCGGGGAAACTGCCGACATTTCAGTTGGTGATGCTTGGTTACCTGAATATGTAAACGATAGCGGTGGTTCTAACGTTGTCATTGTCAGGAATGAGGCAATCCGAGGGATCGTAGATTCGGCAATTGGTTCTGGGAAATTAGCATTCGAAAGAGTTGCTCCAGAACGTGTGATTGAATCTCAGGACGCTGGCCTACGCCATAGACGCGATGGCCTAGCCTACCGTCTTCACCTTCGTGATCAACAGAATCTTTGGCGCCCGAAGAAACGCGTTGAGCCAAGTGCTAGCCACTTAAATGAGAGGCAAAAACGCGTATTCGAACTCCGGCAAGAAATCGCCTCTGAAAGCCACAAGGCTTTTGTTGTTGCAACGGATCGGGGCGATCTGTCCGAGTTTTTTCGGCTGATGCAACCACTTCTTTCAGCATACGACAAACTGTACCGACCGAGTTTAATGTCTCGAGTCAAAACAAAGACATTCGTAGAACTATCTAGAGTCAAAAAGTGGGTGGCCAGAATGGCCAGTCGGAGTCAAGTGGATGGCTAACCGTATTCTTTTCGTCGGGAATGGTTCGTACAAAAACCTTGGGTGCGAAGCTATCGTCCGTGGGACGCTAAAGATATTGCGAGCAAACTTCGGCGACGATATTCACTTTGATTCAGGAATTTACGCAAACGAAGCAACCCTGCAATCACAATTGGCAAGCGAATCTGATGCAGCAGTTACTCACTTTGGGCTTAAAATCGCAAAACCACGATGCTCATTCGACTGGTTCGCTGATCAACTGAATCGCAGAGTTGGAACTCACTTTGCCGGTGTTCACTCACCAATTCTCGCGAGGGCGTCGAGTGCAATGGCGGGACTAGAACTAGGCGGTGACAACTATTCCCTGGATTATGGGATCCCTAGGCATTTCCTTGAAATGGATCGCTACATGTTGACACAAGGAATCCCCGTTTTCATCTGGGGAGCCTCGATCGGTCCGTTTACTGATTCACCTGAATTCGAGCAGCAGATCAAAAAACATCTGGAGAGCCTCAACGGCGTATTTGTCAGGGAATCCTTTTCAAAGCAATATTTGAATTCGATTGGCGTTGAGGAGAATGTTCGTCAAGTCGCAGACCCCGCGTTCCTTTTGTCACCCGTCGCACCAAAGCAAAAGGTCCAGGACATGGTTCGAGATCAGCCAATCGGTGTTAACCTCTCGCCACTGGTGGCAAGAAAACAACTCAAGTTGACAAAAATGCCTTGGGAACTGACCGAATCGGACCTGAAACCGGCCATTGAATTCTCAGTGCAATTCATTCGCAACTTACTGCAGACAACCGACTCATCGATAGTACTGGTTCCTCATGTGTTCTCAGATCATGTCGGAAGCGATGACTTATATTTCTTGAATCGAGTCATGAATGCAACCAGCACTGAAGATCAAAAGAGGGTTAAGCTGATACCGCCAACACTGAACGCAGCCGAGTCTAAATGGATTATTGGAAAATGCCGAGTTTTTGTCGGCGCTCGAACTCACTCCACGATTGCGTCCATTGGGTCTGGCGTTCCAACGCTTAGCCTTGGCTACAGCTTGAAAGCCAGGGGATTGAACCAAGACGTTTTTGATTCTCAAGATTGGTGTTTACCGTCGTCATCACTGACACTTAATGGATTATTGGAGACAATAAAACGTATGCTGGCAGAGGAAAGGCATCTGCGTGCCCATCTGTCTGAGCGGATACCCAAGATCCGAGATGCCTCTTTGGCCGCTGGTAATTTCCTAAAAGTGATTCTTGAGAGGGGCAAGTAGTGCTGTCGGATTTCGCCAAAGGTCGCAACAACAATTAGAACCTAGTTCGGTTCATGTTAGCGATAGGCTTGTGGACAAGAAAAAAATTCGGCAGTCATTTGTTGCTGCGTAATCGCTAGTGCACCTGGCATTCGAGGTGGTGGGCATCCACTTTTTGCGGTTTGGGGCGTTCGCTGCAACTGGTGCTTTGTGCTTCATCTTTCAGAGAAGCGTATTCCGGTGTTATGGAAGGCATTTGCATAGCCTTTTTTGCTGGTTGTGCCTTCATTGGCTTGGGATTGTTCAGACCGGGGCTATTGTTGCTTGCAGAGTATTGCATCATTTGGATTGAATTCGTCCCAACAGGAGCCGCTCGAGAGTTTAGTGAAGTCGGCGACTATTCCTATCGAATGTATATTTTTGCGTATCCCATCCAGCAGTCGGTTGTGAACAATGTGGAGTCAATTTCACCAATCCAAATGCTTCTTGTCTCCCCGTGCTTAGATCATCCCATCGCGGCAATTTCTTGGCATTTTTTGGAATGGCCTGTTTTGAAGCGGTCAAGGTTTCGTCGCGAAAAGGAGCCGAAACTTGCTAACTAGCGTTGTCATTCCGCTGTTCAACAAAGCTGACTACATTGAAGCAACGCTGCAATCGGCGGTCTCGCAATTCAGCGAGCCATTCGGTTCAAAAGAAGAACCATCCACATCAGCGATTGAAGTTCTCGTGGTCGATAACGGATCAACAGACGGGGGGCCAGCAATCGTCGAGAAATTTGCCCGGCAACATCCCCAAGTCAGTCTGCTGAGTTCACCAGGACGTGGTCCAGGGCATGCTAGGAATTTTGGAGTTTCAAAGGCTGTAGGCGATTGGATTCAATTTCTGGATGCCGATGATTTGCTTGAGGAAAATCATTTAGCAACGTTGATTCACGAAGCAATTAAGTATCCATCGGCCAACGTGATTGCAGGAGGCTGGAAAGAGTTCGTTGACGGAGTACCAGATGAGTTTGTTGAGAAACGTCCTGCTAGCGAACAGGACTCGTCAAAAATAGCTGACGCCACAATCGCTGCTTCGCCATGGGCAGTTCATGCAGCGATAGTTCGCCGTGACTTGGTGCTCGCGAATCCCTGGCCCGAACATCTGGATGGTTGGCTCGCCGAAGACAATGCGTTTTGGTTTCGCATTTGCCTTTACGGAAAGGTCGCGTTTAGCGATACGGCCACGGCTCTTTATCGCACACAGACAGAGAATTGCCGTACTAAGTCGGATGATGTTCAGCAGTGGTACGAGGGGGTCAACGCTGCAGCAGAAGAGAACGTAAAAACTCTTGGGGAATCTGGACGCGAGCCAAATGCGGTTCAATCATCGAATCTAATGCGACTCTACTCTGGGCTGTATTCGCAAGCGGTTGCAGCCGGCAATCGTGAATATGCAGAAATGGCTGCTGCGAGGGCAAATTTTTGGCTTTGCCGATGTAAGTCGTCCTCCTGTTCCCTTTCTCTGCGGAAGATTCTGGGTATCCAGCTCTTCGAGAAAATGCGTCGACTGATCAACTATTGAATGGTGCGCCAGCAACTTTACGAATCACCTTCGATGAATCCCATGAATTGCAAAGTTTTCTGTCCCTTAATTGTCAACTTCCTTGCGCAGTGATCAATAGAAGCTTATGAAAGTACTCCGAGATTTTCTGTTTCAATTGAGGTATCTGGGACGCGGTGTTCCTAGATCGATCGGAAAACACGAGTTTAGGTTCGATGTTTCGCTACGCAGATGGAACTTTGACCAAGAGTCGGAGGTTCGCGAGGGAATTGAATCTGGTATTGAAAGTGGCGGAACTGCGATCGATATCGGCGCTAACTTTGGTATGCATACAGTTTTGATGGCGAGGTGCGTCGGGGCCAGCGGTAAAGTGATGGCTTTTGAACCCATTCCAGAAAACCTTCGACAATTGCGACGCAACATCAAGTTAAATCACTTGGACAATCAAGTCAGCGTTGTCGCTAGCGCGGTCAGCGATTTAGAACAGCCAACTTTAGAGATGGTCGTGGACTCAGACAACCTGGAACCGAGTGCTGCAATCTCTACTGACATCGGGGCCAGTGGTACAGTGAGTGTGAAGAATCAGTCTTTGGATTCGGCAACCTCCCACCTCACGGCATTGGATGATTGCTTCGTGAAGATTGATGTCGAGGGCGCTGAATTGTCCGTGCTCCGCAGCGGATTAGATTTCTTAGCTCGTGTTCGACCAAAGTTGTTGCTCGAAGTACACGACTACGCGCTGCCGCAGTTTGGTGAATCGACTGAGTCCGTCTACGCGTTTCTTCGAGAGCGTGGATTTGAAATCCAACAATTATCCAATATGGCCAATCACAACGGACAATATCACCACATCCTGGCCGTCCCGAGCAAAGTCGAATACAACACGATCAATTGATTGAAATAAAAGAATTACCGATCGACGGTGCAAAGCTCTTTTCCATAAGGGTGTTCACCGATATCCGGGGAGCATTTGAAGTGTTTTGGGAGCGTGATTTACTCTCTCCGCAGTCCATTTCGTTTTCCCCCACCAATGCAAACCACTCGTACAATACACACACTGGCACTCTTCGCGGCATGCACTTTCAAAAGTCGCCGCACGGACAAACCAAACTAGTGTCCTGTGTTAGCGGCAAAGCTTGGGATGTAATGGTCGACTTGCGAGACGATTCGAGCACTTTCGGTAAATGGCATGCCACGAAGCTTTCAGCGGCGAGTGGCCAAGCAGTATTGATTCCTGCCGGATGTGGCCACGGATTCGTCACGTTGGAACCAAACACCACGATTGCCTACCTGATCGAAGGGCAGTACATGCCCGACCAAGGTCGAGTGCTACGATGGAACGACCCAACGGTGGCTATTAATTGGCCAGTCAAGGACCCGGTTCTGTCGGATAAAGATGCCGCCGCTCCAGATTGGGATCAATGCGAGTTTTAGTTACCGGTGCGACAGGGTTCATTGGTCGCTGGATTCTGCCCGCTTTAGTTGCTCGCGACTGCGAAGTTGTTGCACTCACTTGCAGGTCTAGCGAGGCATATTGCCATGGAACAAAATTAACTTCAGGCAGAGTGCGATGGATTGTTGGTGATCTTTTGGATCATTCCACGATCGCCAGCACGGTTGCAGACGCCAATGCAGACACCTTGGTTCATACAGCATGGGATACAACACCGGGGACCTATTGGACAAGCTCAAAGAACCTGGACTGGATTTCGGCCAGTTTGAAGCTGTTTCAAGCGTTTCAGGAATCGGGCGGCAGACGAATCGTCGTCGCCGGAACCAGCGCGGAGTACGAATGGGGTGGCAATGAAGACCTTGTCGAAGGGAAAAGCGAGCAGCCTAACACGCTTTACGGCACCGCAAAAGATTCATTGCGACGAATGGTGGAGCAGTGGGCAAGCATCCACAACCTGTCTTGGGCCTGGGGACGCGTCTTTTGTCCGTTTGGAGAAAACGAGCGTCCCGAACGATTAATCCCGAAGCTGATCGCACGTCTGCGTACCGACGAGCCGATGCCGTTTGACAGCGGCAGTCTAATTCGCGACTTTATTAGCGTCCAGGATCTGGGAGACGCTTTTGCGGCGTTAGCCACGTCAAACGTGCAAGGCCCCATCAATCTGGCGTCTGGCCAGGACACCTCGATTCGCGATATCGTCACCGTGCTGGCTCAACACATGGGCCAGATCCAAAACGTTCAATTTGGCACCCTGCCCGATCCCCATGGGCAGCCACAACGCATCGTCGCAGACATCACTCGGCAAACGACTGAACTGGGCTGGCATCCCTCTGCTACATTAAAACAACGACTGATTGAAAATTGTGACTGGTGGATGAACGAACAGATCAATGTTAAGGATTGATCACTTCTCACAAGTGTTCCGCAGCCGGACATGAAACCGACGCGCCCCCGGCATGCCCTTTCACAATTGCCACGCGATAAATGCCAACTGACTCGCAAATCTGATTTATAAACGTCGTGGCCAAGCCTCCTAATCTGACAACTCAATTCTTTGACATCACCTACGACTTCTCGCTTACAGCCCCACACTAATTCATGAAAAACCTTCACTGTATGAATTGCGGATCTTACGATCTGCAGCGTTTTATCGACTTGGGTGACCAGCCCAATGGAAATCACTTTCCAACTTCAGAGATTAAAGATCAGGAACTGGTCTTTCCTTTTGCAATGATGATCTGCAAAAGCTGCCACCAAGTACAGTTGGAAGAATTTCCTGCCCCAGAGTTCATGTTCAGCAATCACCCCTACGTTACGGGGGTTAACATGCCGGTCGTGGATCACTTTGACTGGATGGCCAAGCGGACGGTTGAACGATTTCGACTTCCTGAAAACAGCCTAGTCATTGACATAGGATGCAATGATGGGACGCTGCTGAGAAAGTTCCAAGACCATAAAATGCGTGTCTTGGGAGTCGATCCTGGTCGTTTGACAGGTGAATTGTGTCGCAATGCGGGCACGACGGTTTGCGAAACGTTTTGGAACGAGGCGACTGGTCGAGCATTAAGTCAGTTGAATGTTCGGCCACGACTCATCACGGCAACTGCAGTATTTTATCACGTCCAAGACATTCACGATTTTATCCGTGGACTAACGGCTGTAATGGACGACAAGACGATCTTTCTGACACAGTGCGTGAACTTGAAGGATGTGATTCAGAAGTGCCAATTCGATCATTTCTACCATGAACATACCATGATTCACTCCATTGGTCCGCTGAAGCGTCTGTTTGAAGAACATGGCATGCGGATCATCGATGTTGAGCACGTCGACGTTCACGGAGGTTCGTTCCTGTGCTATGTCGGGCTAAACTCAAACGAGAACGTCACATCGCCAACCGTTGAAAAGTGGATTCGCGATGAAGAAGACGCCGGCCTGTACAACATCGACGCCTATCATGAATTCAAACGGAAAGTGGAAACCAATCGCGACGATCTGCAAAAACTGCTCAAAGGCTTGAAGGCAGACGGAAAGAGTGTGTGGGCACTGGGCGCACCGCTGAAGGGCAGCACCCTGCTGAACTATTGCGATATCGGACCTAATCTTTGTCAAAAAGCAGTCGAAGTCAACAAGTTCAAAATTGACAAGCTAACACCGGGCACACACATTCCTATCGAAGACGAAGCGTTACAAACCGAGAAACCAGACTACTACCTCGTGCTTAGTTGGAATTTCCTCCCTTTCTTTGTGGAAAAGTATAAAGATTATCTCGCGGCAGGTGGCAAGTTCATCGTTCCAAATCCACATGTTCGCGTCGTCGGCGAAGGTGGGGTAGAGACCAGCGTTTAGTGATTCCTGAGCCGCTTCCGCTAGGCTCTGTCTGAAAACCTTAAATTGCGGAATTCCATGGGGCGATGATTCGAAGATAGCGACCGATCATCGATAGTTTCACCATTGCAAGAAAGTTTCGTGCGAGCTTCTCATAGCGAGTGGCG
>NZ_BAABRO010000022.1 GCF_039545035.1 Novipirellula caenicola | reverse complement strand
CGTCACGTCACCTAAACACAAATAATCCACAAGCCGATATTTAAGGCCTTGTCCATAAGAGCCATCGCTATCGGTCTGCCCGCACCCAGCAAATTACCGGATGCCGTTTTCGGAGCAGCGTAGCTACGAAGAAGTCGTTTGCCGACATAAAATGCTTCACCGCGTTGGCTCAAACGGCTAACTTACGCGAGGTGACGTCGTACCAATTCAGCAGTCTGCTTCGTCGGCGGAAAGGTCATTGCCGTTGGCTTCGTCTCGACTCAGCCTTCGTTGGATGTGAGTTCGCGTAACTGCAGTTCGATCTTGTTGTGAAGAAAACTTGCGTCTTGCTTTGACACATAATCCTGCAGCGCAGCCGCCAATTCTCGAACCACTTGCTTGTTTCCAGACGCGTCGATCGAGTTTCGCAGCTCGTCAGGATCCTGCTGCAGATCAAATAGCCAAGGACGTTCGGAAACCGACAAGACAAGTTTGAAGCGATCATTGATCACAGCGAACCACGAGGGCTTTAAACCCGATGATTGAAGGATCGCGACCTCATCCAGGTTTTGCTGGGCCTTTCCAGAAAACAATTCCGACGCATCGCGGCCTTCGACGGACTCGGGTGCTTGCTTACCAAGTAGTCCTAACAGGGTCGGCGCAAAGTCGACGGTTCCAAATGCTTGGTCGACACGGGTTCCCGGCGGGATGATTCCAGGGGCGGCGATCAGCATGGGGATTTTGGCACTTCCTTCGTAGGGATTTCCTTTGTTCAATCGGCCGTGTTCGTAACACAGGTCCCCATGATCCGAAGTAAAGACGATGACGGTGTTGCTGGTTAATTCAAGTTCGTCGAGCGTTTTTAAGATCTTGCCGACATTGTCATCAATGCAACGCACCATTCCGAAATAGAGTTGCATCAGCGAGGGATTGAATTTGAGTGTCGCATTCTTGCCGGTTGCCGCTGCCCAAGCGGGGTTATCACGGCTCATCGAAAATGACAATGGCGGCCGAATCACCATGTCAGCAAACATCGTGTCGTACGGTTCGCGGACGGTATTGGGTCCGTGGGGATCAGGAATACTTAGGTGGTAACAAAAAGGTTCATCGGCGTGTTTGCGGATGAAGTCGACGGCGCGATCGGCCAACCAATCGGTCGCAAAGGTTTGTTCGTCCGCGTCGTCGACATTGTAACTGGGGTTGCCCTTATCATCGCGTGCACCGACTTGCGGCCCGGAATCGGTCAGTTCCAAATTCTTCCAATGGCCGCGGTTGAACATAAATCGATTGTCGGCAAAACCGAATTGCCGCTTCGGTGCCCATTGCGGTTTACCGGGCCCATCGAGATGCCATTTGCCCGCATAGCCGGTCGCATACCCGTCACGCCGAAGCACTTCGGCAAACGTAACGATGTCGCTGCGATAAGGTTGGTCATTGGAGTGCGCACCGGTTTTGTGCGGTGGGATCCCCGAAAAGAATGCGGCACGCGACGGGGTACAAACGGGGCTGGTGGCGTAGAACGAGGTGCAGATGACGCCGCGTTCGGCGATCGAATCAATGGACGGTGTCTGGACCACGGCGTCGTCACCCCAGACGAACGCTTGTTCCGGCGGCAGCGTGTCTCGATAGGCACCGAGCGTTCGGAAATTGTGCTCGTCGGTCTGGATGATCAGCACGTTCGGAGGTGATTTTGCCGTGGACGTGTTGCAAAGGATTGCTGTGCAAACGAGCACCGCAAAGTGAATGGAACCGCGTGAAGTTCTCATGATGATTGCTGCGAGGGGGCGGGAAGAGGAGGAGAAATTCGAAAAGTTTATTGTAGTTGATTTACTGAGCCGTGACGCGTAAGCGGCCGGGTCCCGTGCATTACCCGGTGCCTTACGGCCCACGGCTCACCACCGAAGTGTGGATTTGGGAGGGCTGATGACAGGCTGGAAGCCAATTCCACACAGGGACGACGAAACTCTTGGCGAGTTTCGCTACGGGATCGTATCCCACATTTTAGGCGGTGAACAGCTCGTCGATTAGGCCGGTGGAATCGCCGAACGATGTGGCGTTGATTCCGGTGCCCCGCAGTGTACTGAGCCAGAGGTTACAGAGCGGTGTCTTCGGATCGCTCATCACGAGGTGGCGTCCTTGCTTGAACCCAGCACCGCCGCCCGCGATCAACGTGGGGCAATTTTTTAGCGTGTGCACCGAACTGAGGTTGGTTCCGATCGTTAACGCGACATGGTCAAACAGACTTGAGCCATCGGGTTCCTTCGACGCCTTGAGTTTATCGATGAACTCGGCAAGCAGTTTGGCGTGCGTTTTATCGCGAGTTTCCGAAACCGTTCGTCGTTCGCCTTCGGAATAGTGGCTCATGCTATGGGCACTCATTGTCGCGCCGAGACTTGCGATCATCGAATCGACGGGCATGCGATAGGTGAATACCCGTGTGGCATCGACTTGCATCGCGGCCACCATGATGTCGTACATCATGCGAATTTCCTCGACGCCTTCGAGTGATTCCTTGGGTTCTCGCACTTTGTCCTTGGGCGATTTCTTTTCGACGCCCAGCCAAGCTTCCTCTTTGGCCAGACGCACTTCGATCTCACGAACCGATTGCAAATATTCATCCAGTTTCTGTGAGTCGGTGCGATTGATTTTACGGCCGACCGACTTGGCATCCGCCAGCACGGTGTCCAGCACGCTGCGTTGTTCATTGAGCCGCTGTTGCCGCTCGGCTAGCGGTGTCGTGTCATTGGAGAACAGACGATGAAACGCCGCGACGGGTGTATCGAGTCCGGCGACCGGCTTGCCCGAGCGGTTCCAGGCGAGTGAGGAACCAGGGCCATGACCATCATTCGCGGCTCCTTTGGCGGCGAGTTGAATCGAGGTAAAGCGAGTCTTTTCGCCAAGCACTTCGGCGGCAACTTGGTCGACCGAAATGGTATTGTGAAAACTTTGCCCTGGAATCGCGTAACGGTTCGCACCGGTCAGCCAAAACGTGCTGCCAGAGTGCCCGTCGGCGGAATATTGATGCATCAGATTTTGGATGATCGTGATGTCTTTTTGATGCCGGGCGAGCGGTTTCAACACCGTCGGCAGCTCGTATTTCTCACCGACGGTGTTGACGTCGGGATACCAACGGTCGGCGGTCACGCCGAAGCCCATCCCGAGAAAAATCATCCGCTTTGGGGGCGTGGTTGACGTGGGCGTGGCGGCCGAGGCAAACCGGCGAAAGCCGAATGATTCAAGAAACGGCAACGTGACCAGCGTGCTGGCACTCCGAAGCACACCGCGTCGCGACAGCCGGGACGGAGCGACAGAAGGTTGGGGGATGGGGGAGAGAGTTTCAGAGTGCTTTTTATGGTTGGTTCGCATTTTCATTATTCGTTTTCCGTGTTAAGCGATTCGTGTGATTCGATGGTGTTGGGCTTTCGTTTTTCATCTGGTTTAAGACGCCAACTGTCTGGATTTTTGATCATGTTCACTAACATTCCGATGATCTTGTCGTATTCACAATAAAGTTCTCGCGCGACGTCGGCGTCGAGGTACTTGCACTCCACCGCAAATTGCAACCATGTTTGCGTTTCCGCCGCTTCCGCTTCGGAGTCAGACAATTTTGCAACAAACGCCGCCGGGTACCGACGCTTCCGCCAAGCTTCCGCGATGTTGGCGGCGACAGATCGTGAAGAGCGTCGACATTGGTCCGTCAGCGAATACCGCTCTTCCAAAGGGAATTTTCGGCTCAGTTCAAATAGCCGCATTGCTGATGCAAAACTGAATTTGTAGACATCGAGGTCCGTATGTTTGTGAATCGTTTTCTTTCGTTCTTCCATCGCCAAATCCCTCAATCCCTCAATCCCTCAATCCCTCAATCCCTCAATCCCTCAATCCCTCAATCCCTCAATCCCTCTGTCCCTCTGTCCCTCTGTCCCTCTGTCACATCGCCTCAGGCGTTACTTCGTTTTAAATGGTTTTGATTGGACCAACGCGTGAATGAAAACGCTTAACTCGTAGTCATTGGCCTTTGCATACTCGAGGATTTGGTTGGCAAGGTCCTGGTCGGTAAACCCGTAGGGGCGTCCGAGTCCGTATTCGATTAACGCTTCGGTTAATCCCATGGCAAAGTCGTCCTCGTGTTTTGCCACCGCGTCGCGTAATTCTTGATAATTTGCAAATTGCTCACCGCTGGGTAGGCGTCCGCTGCCGTCGATCTCGAATTCGACGGCCCGTTTCTTTTTGCGTTCGCCAACCATCACAGTTTCCACATCACGCCACATTCCGGAAGCATCGAAACTTTCCAGCGCAAAACCGATCGGATCGATCTTTTGGTGACACTGGGCACATTGTGGTTCTTCTTGATGTGCCTTGGTCAATTCGCGAGCCGACAAAACTTCGCCGGCCAGCCGACTGAGTTGTGGCACGTTCGGCGGTGCGGGTGGCGGTGGATCGTTTAGCAGATGACGAAGCACCCAAGCGCCTCGTTCGACGGGTGAGGATCGCAGCCCGTCAGATCCCATCGCGGCCACCGCCGCGGTGCCGAGCAATCCGCCGCGACGTGAATCCGCAGGAAGGTTGACTTTGCGGAATTCGTGGCCATCCACGTTTGGCACACCGTAGTAATCGGCCATGACATCATTGACGACGAGGAAATCGGATTTCAACAGCGTCCCGAGTGGCAATTTTTCGGCGAGCATGTGGTGTACGGTCGCAAAGATCTCTTCACGCGCATTGGCACGCACGGCGTTATCGAACGAAGGAAACTGGACACCGTCAAATTGGAACATGTCCAAACGTTCCATCTGCAACCATTGATGCACAAAGCCGCGAACAAAACGATCTGCACGCGGATCGGCCAGCAGTCGTTCTGTTTGCGCAAACAGAACACGAGGCTGCGAGAGTTGACCGCTGCGGGCCACCGACATCAGTTCCTGATCGGGCGACTCGCTCCACAAAAAATATGACAGCCGAACGGCAAGTTCAGCGTCGGTCAATTCGGGGGATCCATCGTTGCCTGTCGATTCGACCATATACAGGAAACTGGGCGAGGACAGGATGATTGAAAGCGGGCCGATCATTGCATCGGTCGACGTCATCCCTTTGGCACGATTGGTCTCGTATTGTTGAACCAAACGATTCAAATAGTCATCGCTGGGCGATTCGCCTCGGAAAGCACGCACGGCAAAGTCGTGAAGCACTTTCTTGGCGTAACGCTCATCGCTAAGGTCGCTCGGTTTTCCCGGCAAAATTCGTTTTCTCGCGGCGATGGTTGCCGCGCCGTTCGGATCCGGTTCAGATCCCACCAATTCAGCCCAATCGATCCAGACGCCGGGCGGTGTACCGATTCCATTGTTTTGTTGATCGATGGTCCATAGATTCTTGTCTCCGCGATCTTGGTGGCTACGTTGGTGCACCCAAATCTGCATTTTTTCGCCAGGCTGATGTTCGATCGGAAACGTGATCAATTCAGGTTCCTCGAGCGTCCCGGTGACCTTTCGCCATCCCAGATGTTTGCGACCACTGCCAAAACCAGACGAAAACTCGACGTATTGAAAGCGAGGATCGGCATCGGGGTACGCCGCAGCGCGAAGCCGGATCGTATAGTTGCCTGCATTCTCAGGCCCCAACGCAGGAAATTTGATTTTCGTGTAGCCCCCATCTTTGATCGTCAGGATCAACGTCGCGCCGGTTTTCGTTTCGGGACGCGCCAGATACTGTTCAAGTTGCGGAGCCCATTTCTTGCTGTTTTCAAGACTTTTCTTCGCGGCGTATTCGTCAAGGAAACCAAATTCCGATGCCGGTTTCTCTGACTGCGACTTCCACGCGGTTGCCCGTTTGATGTTGTCCTGCAGCGCCGCGAGCGCGTTAGCGTAGTGTGGGGTGTATTCCTCTTCGGGCTCGATGCGAACGGTTCGCGATTTCACTGTGCGAGGGTTTGCCAAAGCCAATTGCAGCGTCGCCTTGGCGGTGGCGAGATAGTTTTCCAGTTGGTCACTCGAGAAAAACAGTGACGCCCCGACGGTGTCAAACCCCGCGGTCGCTTGATCATCCGGCAGACTCGATACATCCGGACGTACCCCGAGCAGAGCTTCGATTGTGTTTTGGTACTCGCGTCGATTCAATCGCCGCATTGTGATCTCGCCACCGGTGTCGCTAAGCAATTTGCGAGCGACCACCATTCGCGTTGACAAGTCCTCGAGAAAATCGATCTTGGCTTTGTCCGAAATCGGCTCACTATCCTCAGGCGGCATTTCGCCAGAGTTGATTGCGTTCAGAATCTTTTGCCATCGTTCGGCGGTTTCGATATTGCGCGCGATGTCGAATGAGATGTCTTCGAGATTGACTCCGCCTTCTTCGGCTCCCGAGTCGTGGCAATCGTAACAGTACTGTTTAAAGACGGTGGCGTGTTTGGCGGGCATGACGGCGGGCGTTGCCGACGGTTCGGCGGCCGAGCTTACCGGTCCGTATGTGCAAGCGAACAAGATCGCAAACAGGGTACACGCGATGGTGCCCGTCGTTTGGTTTCGCTTGGCGCCTGGTTGCAAACTCTCCGGAATTTCGCGTTGGTCATTAGCCGCGAACCAGACGGCTTGCGCCGCACCGCTAAGAGAGCGTGAGCAATCGATACGAATAAAATCTAAAGACGACATACAGTTTTAATTCTTCTGCTGAGGTGAAAATTCGAGGATCGGCCCCGACGCTTCGGGATGCGAATCACTCGCGAAGGCGTGGACCAATCCAGGCCCCTCGCCATCAATTTGTCCGGTTAGTCGATCGATAATCAGCGTGACTGGCGAATCCGAATGTGTCTTTAGGAATTCCAGCAGCGTTTCATTTTCGATCCCGAAGCTGCCACGTTGCACGCTTCGTGGTATCTCGAACGTCCCCAACAGCACGCCGTCTTCGGGGCCCGGAGCGTCCTCCCAAAGACTTTCGATCACCCAATCGCTTTTCGCTTTGTTGGTGAGCCCATACACGGCAAATCGGTTGATCTTTGGCAATCGAGTCGCGAAACCGAGTCCGCTGGGAACAAGATTCAATCGCAACCGAGCCGTTTTCATCGCAGTAAAATCAACATCGCTGACATCAAAACCGCACAACGCGCGTTGATCCCAGGGCCCCGCAGCGCCTCGTTTGATCATCAGCAAATCGGGATGGTTTCGTTTTTTGCGTTTGTTGTTGCGAATCACCGACGTCGCACGACCCTCGGTTCCAATTCGCAGCACTTGATGCGTCGCCTCGAGCGTTTCCTCGGGTAGCTGGCCGTCGAAGCTTGTCAGTTGTTGATCCGAGATCGAAGCGGACTGTCGATCGGTTAGCCGCACGTTTTCACCGGTTGAAACAAGATGCACCGAAATCTCGCCTTTAATCACTTCAAAGGCCGATGGTTTCCCTTGGCCAGCGACTTTGACGGCGAATTCGGTTCCATGATCGACGACGTAACCATCGGGCGTTTCGAGAACGAAGCCGATCGCCGGCTTGGGCACGCTGACCACCGCCGCACCATCGAGCAGTCTGCCTCGCATTGGCGAGATCAAAACCAAATTTGCCGGCGCTTCGATCATCACCTCGGCACCCGAACGAAACTGGACCGTGGCGATTCCGGCCACCAATTTCATCAACCCTGGAGCCAACTCGGATCCAGGGGTGGTTGGCAGCGAACTTTCCCAGGCGGCATTCTCTGCCGACAGCAGCGTTGCGACCGTGGCGGAGTCCTCGGACTGTGGGAAAATCCAAGCGGGTGCAACGAAGAAAATCGCTAGTATCGATGCAGCGGTGACGAGCACGATCGATGGCAATCCATTTTTACCCGCAGACACCTTGCCCGCGCTCTCGGTCGTCGTTGTTCCTGCTGATTCACGTGCCGGATCGACCACGTCATCGATGGCCTGTTCAAACGCGACTTCACGAAGTCCCGTATCCATCGCGGCCGCAATCACAAACTCGCGGCGCAAATCGGAATCCGCTTCCAACAAACGATCCAGTTCGGCGGCTTCGGATTCGCTGACCTCGCCGATCAGGTAACGGTGAATTAATGATTTGGGATCCATCTCAGGACATCTCCGGTAAAAGTTGTCCGCGGATACACGACGCCAACTTTTGACGCAGCCTTCCTAGTAATTTGTAAAGTGCGTTGACGGACTTGCTGCCTTGTTCGGCGATCTGTTTCACGCGTCCATCCCCGGCGTAGGGAGCCAATAACAATTCGCGATGAGGCGGTGAGAATTGAGTCAAACACTGGGACAATGCGTTGCGGATTGCGACATACTGTTCCGCGTCCATCGCCTCGGCCTCGTCGGCAATCAATTCGAGGACCTGCTGGCTGAGCACGTGGCGATCCCGACGCAATTTGTCGACCGCTGAAAGACACTTGAACCGCACGATGACCTTGGCCCAAGGAAGGAAACCAGCCTCGTCATGCAGTTGCCCCAATTTTTCCCACATCGTCACACTGGCTTCTTGCAGAGTATCATCGACAAGGTGCCAATCGGGCAAAATCGAACGAGCGAACGCGCGTAAAGCTGGTTCATGCTTAATAAATAGCCGCATAAACTCGCCTTCAGGCAGTTTTCCCAGAGGGCCGCGATCATGTTCGTTTGGGGCTTCCATAATTTCCTATTCGACTCGGTAGTTGGACCTGCCGCATTCTCTGAAAAAGAAAATTGGAAACTTAAGGGCATCGTCACGGTCCAAATTGATTCTACCGCGGTTTAAAAAGCGTATAAATTGTTAAGTTGTCCGCCTCGTGCTACCGCCAAGCACCTTCAGTTCCAAACGCGGTGGACGATTTCCGAGTGGCTACCTTCGCCAAAAGCTGTTGATTCGCATTAGCGCGATGACAATCCACGCTCTGGCGAGCGTAGCCACGAAACGCAGATGTGGTAATTTCCAGCCTAAAATATTGTTCACGAGGTTCAGTAGAGCCCGGGGAAATCACAAACAGGAATCCGAACGAAACTTGAAGTTCTTACCACGAACCTGTCAGCACTCCCTCTGAATCCAGCCCCACCGAGCCTTCCATGAGTCACCTCGACCGTCGCCAACTTTTGCGTGCCGCAGGCGTTTCTGTCTGCCTGCCGCTATTTTCATCGCTGCGGGCCGGCGGGAACGAAACATCCGGGCAATCGTCAGGTCGGAAACCACGGATGGTTTGCATTGGCAACATGTTGGGGTTTCATCCCGAAGCCTACTGGCCCACCGCGGCAAACGCCAAATCCGACGAAGGATTGACCATCCATCGCGACTTCTCGCTCGGGCGATCGACCGCACCGCTGCGTGCCATCTCGGATCGGATGACGATGATTGCCGGATTGGACCACGATACCGCTGGCGGCCACTTTTCAGTCCATACGTTTTTGTCGGGCGTACGGCAGATCGATGCTAAAACGATGCCCGATGCCAACGTCACCATCGACCAATACGCGGCCGAAACGATCGCCGGCCAAACTCGGTTTCCTTCGCTGACCGTCGGCAGCGAAAGTGGCATCCATGGCGGCTGCCAACTGTCATGGACTCGCACCGGCACCCGAGTTCCGCCGATCACGGGGCCAGAACAACTATTTCAAATCCTGTTTGTAGGCAACAGCGAAAAAGACAAAGTCGCTGCCGCGGATCGATTCAAACTACAAGGTTCGATCTTGGATTTCGTTCGAAGCGATGCCAACCGCTTCGGGCGGACACTGAATCGACAGGACCGTGACAAGTTGGACGAGTATCTAACGTCGGTCCGTGATGTCGAGAAACGAATTGGGCTTCGTCGCAATTGGATCGACATCCCCAAGCCCGAGGCTCCGTTTGATCGCCCCAAGAATCGCAACATGGTCGAGGACCTGCCGCTGTTGTACGATTTGATCGCCTTGGCGCTGCAAACCGATTCGACGCGAATTGCGACGCTGGAGATAGGCGGTGACTTTAATCCACGCGACCTGGGCGTCGATGGTGACTATCACGCGTTGTCACATCACGGACAATTGACCGAGCGGATCGAGGCGTTGGTGAAATTGGAAACTTACCAAATCGAGCAATTCGTTCGCTTCATCGAAAAGTTGTCGGCAATGAATGAGGGTGAGCACAACTTACTGGACCAAACGTCCGTCTTATTCGGCAGCGGTATGGGAAACGCCAATTCACACAACAACGTGAATCTACCGGTGATTTTGGCGGGAGGCGGTTTTGAGCATGGCCGGTTGTTGGCGTTCGATAAGAACTCGTCACATCGCCCCCCGCTGACCAATCTGTTCGTTTCAATGCTGCAAAACTTTGGCGTCGAGACAGACCGTTTTTCCACCAGCACGGGAACGCTGCGAGGTTTAGCATGATGCGGAGGCACTGTCTAAATTTGCGCCGAAGTATCCGCAAAAATGCTTCTGCCGTAGTGGACGAGACGACGAGTCCAGCAGCAGGGTACTCGTTGCATCGTCCATTACCGAATGTGCCACTTAGCATTGTCGGAACAATCAGTGACGGGTTTTACCGTTGCGGAAATCGGCAACGGCTTGTTGTTTTATTCGTACGATGGACTTCCTAGTCCGTCGAATGCCCCATTGACGGACTAGAAAGTCCATCATGCCCCCCTTGCCGCAGGAAACATCATTAAATCAACAAGCCGTCAAGACGTTCGTTTTCCAGGCTGGTCGAAACTCCTGACGAGTTCCGCTACGTCAGTAATGACTTCGACGACGCGAATTTCTTTGTTGTTGTTGTTGGCGATGTCGTGCTGCGGGTGGTCTGGCAGTGCCCGGGCAGCGGATCCCGCGTTCGGATTCTTGGAAAACTACTGCATTGAATGCCACACGGTCGACGATCCGGGGGGCCAGCGTGAGTTTGAAACGCTCGACTTTGCCAACACGCACCTGGATACTCAGATTCAGTTACAAGAAATCATTGATCAATTGACGCTGGGCAGCATGCCGCCTGAGGATGCGGATCAACCGAGCGATTCGGAACGCGTCTCAGCGATCGAGCATTTGACGGGTGTGCTCGAGTCGATGCGTGCGGAAACCAGCAGCACTGGCGGGCAAACGGTGCTGCGGCGGTTGTCACGCCGCGAGTACCGCAATACGGTCGGTGACTTGCTCGCCATCGACATGAGTATGTTCGATCCGACGATCGAGTTTCCTGCGGACAACCTGTCTCAGCATTTTGATAACATCGGCGACACGTTGGTCACGTCGGGTCACTTGTTGGAAAAGTACCTGGACGCCGCCGACCGCTGTATCGAAAAAGCGTTGGCTTTGAGCGAACATCCCAAAACGCAAACGAGGAGCTTTCGGGATGATTTCGTTCAACAACCTGAACTGAACCGCGCCCACCGCTTGGCGTTCAACTACAGGCACTTGGTACTGTACGATCATCCGCTCAATGACAAGCCCGAAGGCGCATACGGACATCTGCATCGGTTTGCCGATGGTGTTCCCGTGGACGGGATGTACGAAGTGAAAGTGCTGGCCGAAGCGCTACACCGCGACACGCCTTACAACAAGCGGACGATCTTCATCGATTTGGACGAACCGTTTCGGATGGGCATTCGGCCTGGTGACACGTCACTTGGTGATATGGTTCATACGCAGCCGATCCAACCCAAGTTGGCCGAGACGGTGATCGACGACAATGAATTGAAGTGGTACACGTTCAGAATTCCGCTGGACCGTGGATTTGCTCCGCGTTTTACATTTGAAAACGGACAACATGATGTCCGCGGTGCGTACGCACGGGTGTTCCGCAATCATGTCGACACGCTGCCCGCCAGTGTCCGCGGCGGAAAGGGAATTGTCGCGCACCGAAACGCGGTGATCAAACATGGCCAATTGCCGCAAATCCGTATTCATGAAGTCCAGATCCGCGGCCCGTTGGATGTCCAGTGGCCGACGCAAAGCCAACAACGACTGATTGGAGGATCGAGTTTCGATCCAGAGAAAGCGTCCGAGCGGGTTCGCCAATTTGCATCGCGAGCCTATCGTCGCCCGGCAACTGCGGATGAGGTCGCGGGATTGATGACGGTGTATCAAAGTCGCGTCGCAAGTGGGCATACTCCGTTTCAAGCGTACATGGACACGCTGAAGGCGGCCTTGTGCTCGCCGGCGTTTCTGTATCTCAGCCCACCTCCGTCGGCCGAGTCGAGCAAGTTATCGCAGCACGGTTTGGCTGAGCGTTTATCGTACTTTCTGACGTCGTCGATGCCCGACGAACGTTTGCGACAACTGGCGGATGAAGGCCAATTGGATGATCCCGCCACCCTTCGCGAGGAAACGAAGCGGCTGCTCGGTAGTCGCGATTCGGATGCGTTCGTGGCGGACTTTTTAGATAGCTGGCTCAATTTGCGAGCTCTGGGCAGCATGCTGCCGGATCCCAAAGCGTCACGCGAGTATTACGCGGCCGGTTTGGAACCGGAGATGAAACAGGAGACTCAGCTGTTCCTACGCGATCTGATTGACCGTAACGCGTCGGTGTTGTTGTTCTTGAGCGGCAACTACTCGTTCGTTAATCGCGACTTGGCCAAGTTGTATGGGATCGAAGATCAAGTTCCGGTCGACGCGGCCGCTGATTTTCATCGTGTCGTATTCCGTGACCATCGGCGTGGCGGGTTGCTTGGACAAGCCAGCGTTTTGACAGTGTCGGCCAACGGTATCGAAACGTCACCCGTGATCCGCGGCGTGTGGTTACTGGAAAATGTCTTAGGGACGCCAACGCCGCCACCACCGGATGACGTACCGTCGTTGGATCCCGATGTTCGCGGTGCGAAATCAATACGCGACCAGTTGGATCGGCATAGCGAATCGGCGGCATGTAATCTTTGCCACCGGAAAATCGACCCGCTCGGTTTTGCCTTGGAAGGCTTTGATCCAATCGGTCGGGTTCGCCAGACCTACGATGCTCGCGGCAAGCAAAAGATCGATACGTCGGGTGTGTTGCCAGGCGGCGAAACGTTTGCAGGGCCCGCCGAATTACGCCAGCGGTTGCTAGAGCGAAAAGAGTTTTTCGTACGCACCGTGACCAACCGATTGCTCAGCCATGGGCTCGGTCGACGAATCGAACCGACGGATCGAGCGGCAGTCGATGCGATTCTTGATCAAGTCAAAGCGGATGACTATCCGATGGCCGATTTGATCACGGCGATTGTCACGAGCGATCTGTTTCAACAGCGTTAAGAACGGGCAGCAGTTTTCCGTCGTAGTGGACGAGGCAACGAGTCCTGCAGCGTAGGTCTCGTTGCATCGTTCGCGACCGGGTGTGCTGTAAGGGGACTCGTTGCCTCGTCCACTACCGGATTGTGCTGCACGGGACTCGTAGCCTCGTCCACTACGGATTGTGCTGTAAGGGACTCGTTGCCTCGTCCACTACGGGGGTGTCCACTACGGGATCATGTCGAGTTAGGCAGCGAGTTTAGGGGCGGTTCGCTTGGGTGGCTTGCCGTCACTTGGCAATTCGGCAGCGACTTTCGCGTGCGGAATCGTGAACGGAAACTCGCCTAGTTCGAAGTCAATTGGAACTTGCGTGTTCGCCGGTTCAATCCGATTCCACTTCCAATCCAAACGACGCCAAAACGAGAGCCCCTTGGCCCACTGCTGAATCGCTGCTTTCATGCGTACCGCGGGCAAACAATCGCGATCCTGCAAGTCTTGCAGAATATCGAGTGCTCCACTGGGCGAGCCATGCAGCAGGATCGCGGTCGCAAAATTCACTCGAAGTCCGTCGCTGGCATCCATTCGAATCACCGTGGTGCCCGGATTCAGCGCAAGTCTGCGAAACAGATTGACGGCAAGCGTATTTTGATTGCTCCGCATCAAGCAGACGCCAAGCGTTTCCATGATCAACGGCGATCGAGGCAGCTTTTGCAGCCGATCACTTGCTTCGGCGTACTTCCCAAGTTCGATCAATCGCAGGATCGGGGCTGGTAAAAGATCGCTAGAAAGGTTTTCTTGCGTCGTCGACTGCCGCTGGGAAACGGCATTAACAACGGTTTGCATGGAAGAGCGATTTATATTTTTTGACATTGTAGCACCTGGTGTTGGTCCCCAAAGGCAATCGAAGCCTGGGAACGTTAGAAAGGAAAGCAGATAAACAGCAAAGGATCAAACGCAGCGGGTTTGTCCTAAATCTGCAATCGAACCCCAAGTACCACCAGTGTCGGTGGAGCCGCGGATCGCCGTTCCGCGACGAATTCTTCAGTGAAGAAATCAGGCTCGTGCCAAACGTCCGTCGCCGACAACGACGCGATCGCTTTACCAGGCTTGATATCACCCCGATCTATCGCTTGTGATTTGACGTCACGCACGCTCGCCAACGGCGACATCACTCTTTCCGGCGACGACACCGCGGTTTCATGCTTCGACGTGTCTCCGTGGCTGCCGGCATTGATGGCCGGAGTGCCACAACTGAGGCAGAAGAAAACGAAACCGCAAAAGAACGAAAGCTCTCGGGAAAAGAAGCCAACACGGGGTCGGCGCGATTTCATTTGTTTAGACGTCCACGATTGTCGAGGGGGAGATATTTCGAAGTATTGCCACGGAAGGAAAATTGTCAAGTGATGTCCATTCGGGAATGTCTTTTGGTAACGACGTGATCTGCGATCCGTGTTCCCGAAGTTCCTGTCGTGCGATGATCCAATCGGACTTTCTCCGAAACATCCCTTGTCGATAAATAGGCGGATGCGATAATTGCAGCTTGTGATGTGCAAGGGTTCCTGGAGTTGTCTTACGTTCATGTCGTTCCACCGCCGCTACGCGTCTGCTGCTATCGCGGCCACTCTTTTATTTTGTACCCTTGTAAGCTGGGCGGCCTTCCTTCTTCAGTGCCGCGTCGATGTGAATCGCCATCGCGACGTGGCGTCCGCTAGTTCCGTCTTCGCTACGGTTCCTGACTTCGCCCCTATGGTGTCTTTGTCCCAGGCCTTGCAATCTGAACCAGAGTCGGCCAACACAAAGTTGGACAAGTTTTGGAGCGCCAATGGCCGTGCTTTCGCAAGTCGGCTTCGAAACGAAACTTGCCACGTCGTTGCCGTTAGGCTTCTTTTACGGAAGTCAAATACTTTATTAAGTCTCGGCACGTCACTGCGGCTTTAAAGCTACCGTTTCTCGCGACAGTCCACCGCCGGATATCAATCGATTCGGCGATCTTCGTCGGGCATACCGATCAATGTCTCCGTAATGGCAGCTCCGACAATCCGTTTGCCATGGTGCCAATCGAGGACGATGTAAATCCGCTTCGTCACCAGGCAATTGCATTCTTGGAAACCTCTTTCAAATGACCTACCTGATTCTCGCCATTTTCTTTCTCGGATATTTGGCGATCGCGTTAGAACACACGATGAAAATCAACAAGGCGGCTTCGGCGCTGTTGATCGGCGTCGTCTGCTGGGCCATCTACGTCGTCAATCTAGATCAGTTGCTGCCCAGCGGAGCGATTCCAAGTTGGTTTCTTGCCGAAGCCGCATCCGAAAGAATCGAGAACATCCACCAGACGTTTGCGATCGAATCCCAACACTTGCATTTGACTGGCGAGATCGCCAGCATCCTATTCTTTTGATGGGGGCGATGACCATTGTTGAATTGGTCGACGCTCACGAAGGGTTTGCGATCATCACGAATCGAATCCAAGGACGCAAAAAGAGCTCATTGTTGTGGGTCGTCGGCTTGCTCACCTTCTTTATGTCGTCGGTATTGGACAACTTGACGACCACGATTGTGATGGTCTCGCTGCTTCGCAAACTGATCCAAGATCGCGAGGACCGTTTGCGT
Organism: Novipirellula caenicola; assembly: GCF_039545035.1. Taxonomy (NCBI): domain Bacteria; kingdom Pseudomonadati; phylum Planctomycetota; class Planctomycetia; order Pirellulales; family Pirellulaceae; genus Novipirellula; species Novipirellula caenicola. The sequence continues at coordinate 81,807 of NZ_BAABRO010000022.1, read as the reverse complement.
TATGTCGGGTTGGTGGTGATTGCCGCCAATGCCGGTGGCGCGTGGACCGTCATCGGCGATGTGACGACCACGATGCTATGGATTAAACACAAAATCGGCACAGTCGAAGTAATGTCGGAACTATTTTTGGGCAGTCTCGTCTGCTTGTTGGTTCCGCTGATTGGATTGACGTTTTTAATGCGAGGCAATTTGGGCGAGCGACCGAGCGAAGACAAAGCGATTGAAATCGACATCCGTCCCTGGCATCAATGGTTGTTTCTCATTCTCGGCTTGATCGGATTGATCAGCGTTCCCGTGTTTAAAGCGACCACACACCTGCCACCCTACATGGGCATGATGCTCAGTCTTGCGGTGCTGTGGATCGTATCGGAGCTTGTCAGTCACACGATGGATGAAACGACGCGATCAAGCACCGGAGTGTTGGCAGCGCTCCGCCGCGTGGACATGTCCAGTATCCTGTTTTTCCTGGGCATCTTGTTGGCCGTTGGATCGCTTGGTGCGATGGGGATTTTGGAAAATGCCGCTCGTTGGCTGGATGAGACGCTCCCCAACCGAGAAGTCGTCGCGGTCGCAATCGGATTGGTGTCGGCAGTTGTCGACAATGTTCCGCTGGTCGCCGCCGGCATCGAAATGTACTCGATGCCGATCAACGACGATTTCTGGATGCTGCTAGCTTACTGCGCCGGCACCGGCGGAAGTTGTTTGATCATCGGGTCGGCCGCAGGCGTCGCGGCGATGGGGCTCGAGCACATTGACTTTGTTTGGTATCTGAAGAAGGTGGCCCCTTTGGCCGTCACAGGTTACATCGCCGGAGTGTTCGTCATCCTGCTGCAACGTCTGATTTTGCATTAGCAAATGCGTTTGGCAGAAGTTTTTGTTGAGCTTTCTTTTTTTTAGGATCCGTCAAATGAGCGATATGGTGTTGGCGTGGTTAAAGATCGGTGGAGGTTTGCTGTTGTTGGTCGGCGGTGGTGAATCGTTGGTCCGAGGTGCTTCGCGACTAGCCCGCTACATGCAAATTTCGCCGCTGGTCATTGGGTTGACTGTCGTTGCCTTTGGCACCAGTGCCCCCGAGCTTGCCGTGTCGGTCCAAGCCGCCTTGGCTGGGAATGCGGACATTGCGCTCGGGAACGTTGTCGGAAGCAACATTTTCAATGTGCTCTTCATTCTGGGCGTGTCGGCACTGATCGTACCGCTGGTCGTTTCCAGTCAACTGATCCGCTGGGACGTGCCGGTGATGATCGCGGCATCGCTGTTGCTGATCGTGTTTGGATGGGACGGGGCGATTGTCCGTTGGGAAGGCATCGTACTGTTCGCTGGGATTATCGCTTACACCTACTGGTGTATTCGCCAAAGCCGCCAAGAGAGTCGTGCGGTTGTCGAAGAATTTCAACAGGAATGGCCAACCGAAAATGAAGCTGGAGTGAAGTCAGCCAGTACTTTGTGGGGCAATTTTGGATGGATCGGCGGCGGTTTGGTATTGCTTGGGCTTGGCTCCACCTTCTTGATCAGTGGTGCGGTCAAAGTTGCCGCCAGTTTAGGCGTGAGTGAACTTGTCATTGGGCTGACCATTGTCGCGGCGGGAACGTCCTTGCCCGAAGTAGTGACATCGATCACCGCCGCAATTCGCGGTGAACGCGATATCGCGGTTGGGAATGTGGTGGGAAGTAACATCTTTAACATTCTGTGCGTACTGGGTTTGTCCAGCGTGATCGGGCCGACGGGGATAACCGTTAGCGACTCGGCTCTTGCCTTAGACATTCCGGTCATGATTGCCGTTGCGTGTGCCTGTCTGCCGATATTCTTCACCGGGCGAGTGATTTCTCGCTGGGAAGGCGGCGTCTTCCTTTTTCTATACATCGCCTATACCACGTACTTAATCTTCAACGCGACCACAGTGGCGGTGTAGCAGCAAACGGAACGGAGATGTTGCCTTGTAGTTGCTGGGTTGCAAGGTTTGCCTTACACGTCTTCGGGCAGCGGCTGATCCTTGGTCTCGGGCAGGAAGGCAACCGCGAGGATCCCCAACAGAAAGATCACGCTCATATAGCTGGCCGCGTCTCGCAGGGCATCGATCCGCTGATCGGCCACCGCATCCTTCGGCACCAAAAACCATTGTAGATACCCCAGCGTGACGGGACCGCTGGCGGCCAAAAAGCGTCCCACGTTGTAGCAGAAACTGGTTCCCGTGCTGCGTAACCGAGTGGGAAACAGTTCAGGCAAATAGATCGCAAAAAGCGCAAACAGACCCAATTGGCAAAACCCCATCAGTCCGCTTTTCCAAATGTCGTTGACGCCGTTGAAGGTTTGGAAGTAGGCGATCGTCGTTAGCATTGCAGCTAAGTATCCGATCACGAAGGCAGGCCTGCGTCCAATCTTTTGCGTCAACCAAGTAAAGAACAGCATCCCAGAGAAGGATCCGAGGTTCTGAACAATCATATTGACCGAGATCCAATAGCTTCGGGCTCCAGCGATTTCGCTTTCGGAAGTTCCTGCTTGGCGAAGCGAATTTCCGATGACATCGCCGACCAATTCGGGACTAAAGAAACCAATGCCCCATAGGCCGATTACACCGGCGACGCACAACATCATTCCGAATAGTGAGTGCTTTCGCCATCGCGGATCGCTTAACATCGATGCATAGGATCCGAATCGCACCCCAGTTGCCTTGCCCGCCTGTCGCGCTGCAACCCATTTCTCAGGTTCTTTCAATCGCATTTGAATGAACACGCACAGGAGTGCGGGAATCGAACCGACCAAGAAAATCACCTTCCAGCTGTTTTCGGGCGAAATGTTTCCGGCAACGACCATTTTGCCAATCACGATGCCGATGATGGCAGCAGTCACGTTGCCAACGGCCGACAGGGCTTGCAGCGTGCCAAGTGCTGCCGTCCGTGCCGAGGGGGGAACGGTATCGGCAACCAAGGCGACGGCCAAACCAAATACACCGCCGACGCCCAGTCCCGTCAGAAAGCGGAACATCGCAAAATCGATCCAGCCGGTTGATAACGCCGACAATCCGGTGCATACCGAATACATCAGCACGCTAATCGTCAACGTCCGAGCTCGACCAATCTGATCGCCAAGGGATCCAAAGATCAAACCGCCCGTCGCCCATCCAATCACAAATATCGATGTGGCATAACCACCGTAAAGTTTAATGTCCGTCTGGCCAGTGCCCGGCGGCATCAGCGACGTGATCGCATCGTTGCGAGCAATCAAGAATAGTTGTTGATCCAAACAATCGAACAACCAAGCCAGCGACGCGACGACGAAAACAAACCATTGATAGCGATCAAGTTGTCTCCACCAAGGCATCGTCGACAAAGTGGGATTGGACATGGTTTTCCTTGTAGTTCAATGTTTTTGTAATGAGGAAATTTTTGGATGAGAAATGATTCGAGTGCTTGAGCACGCGCTACGCAGCAACGCGTTACTTAACATCAGGTGCGGTCAATGCGTTGTATTTACGTTGTCACAGTGGTGACGTTGGACGTCCTAGCGGAGTCGGGATGCGGCAACGACTTTTGCAACGTCGTGCCCTTGGTTTTTTGAGACGGCTTGAAAACTCGCCCTAAGGGTCCTGCCAATAGAGCCGGTAACAACAACAGCTCGGCAATCGCTCCGGCAAAAAGAATCACAAGCATCAGATAACCAAACTGCTTGGTCGGCGAAAAGGTACTGACCATGAACACCGACAAACCGAGACCGTTGATCAGCGTGGCCTGCAATGTGGGGGTCGCGCAGTGATGATAGGCACTGCGAATCGCATTCAGACGATCGCCATCTCGATTCAAACTGACACGGAACCAGGTCAAGTAATGAATCGTGTCATCGACAGCCACCCCGAGCGCGATACTCGCCGCCATCATCGATCCGATTTCCACAGGCTGCCCAAGCCAACTGATCCCGCCAAAGACGACCAGCACCGGAAGCACGTTGGGGAGCATTGCGACCATGCCCGCGAAGAAGCCTCGCGAAACGAGCATCAATAGCGGAGTGATCGTCAGAAACGACCAAACGGTACTACTGATCAAACTGCGAAGCAGCGCCGTTTGTGCTTTATATACAATCGGCACAACGCCCGTGTACACGGTTGTAATCGCAGGCCGATCGGAACGGGCCGAGACTTGGTTCACCTGGTGAATCGATCCGCCCGCGTTTGCATGCTTGGCTGCGGACTGAGTGATCACCGGATCCACCAACGCTTTGAGCGACTGCGTAAACTGACCGTAGTCAACGTCTTCAAACGCAGCCACGCGAAGACTGATTCGCCAAAGCTCGCGGTTCGAATCTTTGTCAAACGTCATATAGCCGCTGTTGGAAAGGGAATCGTAGGCCTGCTCCAACTTTCGGTTCATCAGTTTTCGTTGAACAAACGACCCCATACTGCGGTCTTGACGCGGGAGCGGTGGAACAAACATCAGCGCCGACATCGTGGGGCCGATCACGTTGCTGCCGTGAGGGCCAAACTTATGCTCAATGGTTCGCTGTGTGGCCGCAACGATGTTCATGCGTTCAAGCAGCGTCCATCCCGCTTTGTCATCTGGTCCATTTGATTTCGATTCGCCCGTTTGGGCAATCGATTCCGAATCAAAGCCCAACACAATCTCCACTGGAACCAGGGGACCAATGTTTGCCTCGATCCAGCGATAGTCCTTCAGAATCCTGGCTTCCTTACCGAACAGTTTCATCAAGTCAATCGAGGTGCGGTAGTAACGCAGCCCGCTGACGAGCCCCACGATCAACACGATAAATGTGATCGTGACCAACGCGTGGTGCCGTACGATTACATCACAGAGCCCATCCCAAAACCGCTGCATCGCGCCATCGGAGGCTGGCACCGTGGCTTCACGAGATTTCGACTTTCCTTTGGTTCGAATCGAGGCGACGGGCAGCTTGTCAGGCCACATGTACAGCGCCGCGGGTAAGAACAAAAACAGCACAATCAACATCTCCATCACGCCAATTGCTGAGTAGAAGCCAAACTTTTGGATCGGAGTCAGCTCGCTCGCACACAGAGACAACAGACCAAAGGCGGTTGTCAGCGAGCACAACACGGCCGGTTTCCAGCCCATCGCGATCGCCTTGCCCGGCGCCGCGTTCGGCCCCACGTCGCTGATTGAATCGCGGTAGTAATTGATCAAGTGAACCGCGCCCGAGATTCCGAGCACGTAAACGAGCGCAGGCATCGAAAGCACGATCGCGTCGGTGTTGGTGCCCGCGATCCACAACGAGGCAAGTCCCGCAGCCGCACTCAGTATGCCGCAACTAAAAACAATACACGTCAAGCGAATGCTGCGTAGCGACCACCACGAGAGCGTTAGACCAAGCAAACCGGAAAGTCCGGCAAGCCGGATCAGCGTTCGTTCGCCCTCTTCGTCAATCGCCACGTTGTCGACCGGAGGGCCGCCAAGTCGTGCTTGATCTGCGTCGATCTCGCAGCTTTCTAACGCGGTGAACAAGACGCCGGCTGGATGCTGAAATCCGAGCGGTCCGACGACCGGTCGGGCTAACACCTGACGCAGGTTCGGCAGGGCTGCGTCGGACAACGTAATGAGCAAACACGTCTGTTGACGGTCTGGACCTAGAAACGAACCGACCAATCGCTGCTTTGCGATGTCAAAGGGAATCCCCGCCGCCGAATCGGATAAATATTCGAGCAGGCGAGGTCCTGTGTAGATGGATTTGAAGTAATGGGCGTAAGGTCTCGCACCTTGTTTTCCGCCGACCGGTGAATCCGAGATCAATAAATTGGCGAGTTGATCGATTCGAGGGTCTGCTGGTACGCTGCCGTCTTCGCGGATCGATCCTTCGATCTTGCAGCCATCCCAAGTGAGCACCACGAACTGGTCACTCGCAAAATGCTGGCGGTACCAATCCAGCTCCTCCGTCTCACGAAAGGTGGCCGGCAACCAATCGCCCACTTGGTTGTTGTTGCTCTGAACCGCGCGTGCGGCGGCATAAAACAAGAACGGCGTTGCCAGGAAAAAACAGAGTAAAATCCCAAACGACATTCGGCCGAACCAGGTCTTGGTCGGTGGCATCGAACGTTTCAATGAACGTGATTTGGGATGCTTGAATTTAGGATGCAGCGAGTTAGAACGCGGGGATTTAGGATGCGGGGATCGACTCATGGTAGTTTTTGCTGTGACCAGCGCGCTGCGCGTTTATCCTCGGAATGCCCGATGGGCCCAGAGGACAATCGCAGTCGCTGCGGATCAAGTCGTGCTCGAGAAAGGTTGCAGATAGAAAAAAGAAGTGACACACCGATGCGTTGATTCAAACAATCTGTCTGAACCAAGCCGTCGATCGGACCGGTGTGAACACTAGACCTGCAATCGAATACACAGCGCAAGAAGAGAGGCTGGCGATTGACGCAGTCGCAACGTCTGGGCAACCGTCCAGCGTGGCAGCAGTCGCAATTGCGACAAACCAGCAACGTCCAATAGGCGTTCGTCATATGACGCGGAAGGCTGCGAAAGCCAAACCGTGGTCAGCGGCAGCGACGTCGTTAGGGCAAACATCGTCTCGAACGATGGAATACCAAGGTGCGACTTGGATTCGGTGTCAATTTGGGAAACTGACGCTTGAGTTGCAGAAACGCAATCGAATCCAAAGACTTCCGTCGGTAGCAACTCAAATGGAATCCCATCAACGGCAATGGGCGTTGGCATCTTTGCGATTTCGGCCGGTCGGTCGGCCTGGTTCGATAGCGACTTGGTATCCGTCGTTTTTGCAGGTAACGACAGCAGTGCGATCGACGCAAGTAACAGAAATCGCCAAAGTTTCATGAACGAAGAGAGCCCGTCAGCTCCACAACACACAGAGATTGCAAGATTTGAATCTTTCGAAGCGTCTCGATCCAACCAAGTTGAGTCAGTGCGCCGATCGAAGTGGCAAGTCAGAAATGAAAGCACACTTGCCCTATTCTATCGTCACGTTTCCGCCGACGTCAGCCACCCATTTCAGAATCCTCAGCCGGAACCTCGCGATCGAGGTTCCGGCAGTCAAAAACACGGCAGCAGTGCCATCGAAAATGCAAACAGTGCTACCGCCTGTGCTTAGGACGTTCCGTTGGTACCGCTCCATTGGGAACTCTAAATGTCGGAACTATACCTGGACGGCACCGGGTTTGCCGTTTTCGATCACGAACGACGCCTTGGTCTCGATGGGAGACCCAGGTTTGTCGACGAACGGGGTGGTGCGGAAGTGAGACGTCCACGACTGCGGAGTGATTTCGCAGGAGACATAGCCGCGGTTGGAATTGTACCAACGCACGAAGTCGTTTTGTGCGGCAGCGCGTTCATACTCGGGAATCACATTGCCGCCGTTACCGCCGGACGTCATCGCGGTGCCAACCAATTCGGTCCCCACCAATGGCGAGTTGGGATCTTGGAAATCAAGCTGCAGATCGTTGACCCAATTGACGTGGATATCACCGGTCAACACGACGGGATTGGAGATTGATTTCTCGTGAAAGAAGTTTAACAACCGACGACGGCTAACTTCGTAACCAGGCCACTGGTCCATGCTGTAGCGGCGGTCGTCGCCTTCACCTCGATTCAGCGGCGCCATCATCACCTGTTGGGCAAGCACATTCCAAGTCGAGGGTGATTCTTGCAAACGTTGCATCAGCCAATTTTCTTGTTGACTTCCGAGCATGGTCGCATTTTGGTCGAACACTTTGCCGGTCATTGGTTTTTGATGATCGCCGTTAGGTTGATCGGTGCGGTATTGCCTCGTGTCGAGCACGTGGAAATTGGCCAACCGTCCATATTGGCAACCACGATACAGCTTCATGTTCGGTCCTTGCGGAAACGAACTTCGCCGCAGCGGCATGAATTCGTAATAGGCTTGATAGGCCGCAGCACGTCGCGCCAAGAAGGCTTCCGGCGAGACGCCGTCCTGTTCCGAGACAAGGTTCGCGTAGTTGTTGTCAAATTCGTGGTCGTCCCAGGTCACGATCCAAGGAAACAACCGATGCGTTTCTTGTAGCGTTTGGTCGAGTCGATACTGCGAATAGCGAGTTCGATAGTCGTCCAGCGTTTCGATCTCACCGCCAATGTGTTTACGAGGACGCTTGTCCGCTCCGGCGTACTCGTAAATATAGTCGCCGAGATGAACCACCAAATCCAGATCCTCACGCTGCATGTGGGGATAGCCGTTGAAATAACCGGTTTCGTAGTGTTGGCACGAGGTGAACGCGAAACGAACGCGGTCGGGCATCGCATCGGCAGCGGGTGCAGTGCGTGTACGACCGACGGGGCTGGTTTCGTTGCCAGCGTGGAAGCGATAGAAGTACCAGTGGTAAGGTTTCAGCCCGTCGACCTCGACGTGCACCGAGTGTCCGAGATCGGGCGTTGCGACGGCATCCCCGTGACGCACGACATGGGAAAACGATTCATTGGTCGCCACTTCCCAACGCGTCCGCACCGATTTGTGTTGCATTCCGCCTTGTTCAAGCGGGTTCACTGCCAATCGGGTCCAAATGACCACACCGTCCGGTAAGGGATCACCCGAGGCAACGCCTAGCGTAAACGGGTTGCCGTCAAAATGCGGCTTCTCGGTCACTTCGGCTTGCGCGCGTAGGGCCAGCGTTGGAATCGCCGAGACGGTCGCCATATATCGCATGAAGTCGCGGCGTTGGATTCCATAGCGACGTTGCTTCGAATTGGCTGTGTAGGACATGGGCAAAGACTCTTGCAAAGAGGGTAGGTGGGGAGCGTCAGAGGGAAGCTTTGCGGCTTGGAAGAACGGGGAAAAATATCGACACCCAAACGATGACGATTGACTCCCGTTCTCCGGGGACACGTATTATAGAAGCCTGGATGTGGCAAAGGTTGCTGCCGCAGCGGTTGCAGCTCGTGCAATGATAAGAAACGCCGCCGAAGCAACAACAACCGTCTGAGCCCTGGGCAACCAGCGTGGGGGGCACCGATTATGCAGCTTGATCCGTCGTTACGACTTGAACGTCACCTCCGACCAGCATCAACGCGGCGGAGGTTGAGCTTGTTGATAAGACATTGGGGCACCGCATTTTCCTAGAAATCGCAGCCTGCGGCGCGACCACTCATCGATGGATGATCGGGCAAACGCGACGAGAGCCCCGGAAAGAGGGGCAGCCATCGACCTGTTCTCCATCACACCGAGTCTTCACACAACCTTGTTGCACTATTCACGCGATAGGATCGATAGGATCCCGGCTGAGCAGCGTCAAAAAACACGGGATCACGCCTCAGTGGCAACCGGACTCAATCGGGTTGAATTTGTTTGCCAACCCGGACGACGTGTGACGCGAGATTTTCAAACGCATTGAATCCCGACACACGGATCCCCCGACACAACCTATAGCAGCGAGTTAGAATTGCAGCGAGATTCATCGGCGGTGAGGACGCGTTCAATGACGCCCCCCAACCGCAGGCGGACTATTTCATCGGACCCGCCCTAACCAACGGGCTGCGAGAATCATGAGAGCCCGCCAGAATCATGGGTGTCACCATTTTGATGTCGATTTTTTCCCACCCCGGCTGCTTCCGTCTCATCGACTCCGATCCCAGGTCCGGTTGTGGCTTCTACAGGGGTGTGACATATCGATGCAACATTCTTGAAGCGTGTGATCCAATGCAATAGATTGAGTGCGTCAGGGGTAACACCGTGCCAAGCTCCGCTGTCCCCTTTCGGATTTACGAAGGCACGGTGACACGCATCTTGATGCAGCGGTGTCGCGAGTGAGTGGCAACGGTTTGGAACCAGTTCATCGAGCCGAGCGAAGCAGCGACAATGCGAATGGCTGAAACGACCGCGAGAAATTTCAGCAGCGTTGTCGCTTCACCGAGCGAGGCCGGACGCCGGATGGATTCATTTGAAAAGGTCCAGATGAAGCGCCGGAGCGGACCTCAGAGGCGTCGGGTTGAAAAAATCGAGAGGTCGTCGATCAAGTCGATTGTCACTTTGCATCACGTTTGAAATCCCCAACCAGGGGTAGAAAACGCTCTCCGATGTAAGCTATCGCAATTTTTTTGCGTAATTTTTGCGCCAAGATAGTGTACATCATAGTGAACGTCTCTGGCAACTTGTTTTTGGCGTCTACAATTGATCCCATCAGTTGGACACCCGTTTTTACTCGTAATGTAGTTGAACATCGATGAGTGCGAATCGAAACATCACACGGATTGACCGTGACAGTTCTGGGGGCTTCCTTGTTCGTTTGATGCGCAAGGGAAAGAAGCACACCAAGTTTTTTGCAGACAACGAATATGGTGGAAAACGCAAGGCTCAAGCCGCTGCGAAAAAATTCCGCGATGAGTTGGAAAGCAAGTTGAAGGGCTACACGCCACAACAATTGTCAAAGATTGTTCGCTCGAACAACACCTCTGGCGTCGTTGGGGTTCGGCTTGTCGAAGAGGTCGATTCACGTTGGCCGTCCAAGCCTACCTACCAATATTGGGTTGCTCAGTGGAGCCCAAGTAAGGGTGTACGAAAGACGCAGCGTTTCTCGGTTGAAAAGTACGGCCATGACGAAGCCTATAAGCTTGCCGTCAAGGCTCGTGCCAAGGGCGTCGCGAGCATGAAATCGTAAGTGATTCCGGCATCGATAGTCGCTGTGAAAGTATTAAACTTTAAAGCGTCAAACTCGTTGCTGTCGCGAAAACACGATCGACTGTTACCACGGTTATCCACCGCCATGCTTTTGTGGGGCATCTAAGCCTGGTTTAGGCGGACAGTTCGATCCTCGTTCCGCGCTCGATATCCATTGCAAAAACACGGTGTGCTAGCCGTCCGATGGGCGGTTAGCGCCTACCGCTTTCTGGTGCGTCCATCTTGACCGCGACAATCTCAGGCGGGTCGAGGATGCACAATTAGCCCTTACTACGGGCTCGTTTTCCCCATTTCAGCCACCGTTTTGCCCAGAAATCCCGTTTGCCATTATGCAGATTCGCTCTGCTATGGATAATGGAGTGTTCACCGAGGGTGAAACGGAGAGCAGCGGAGTCGCTCTGACGCTGCTGCGTTTCTTGTCGATTTGCCTGCGAAAATCTCGCGAGGCGTCCCTCATTTGCCAGTCTGTAATCATATTGAACATGACTGAGCCAATCCGATTGCAGCATCTAGCCCCTAGGAATGCACGAGTATGAAGATCCATGGTATGGGAACCGCTCTACCGAGTCTTTCCGTAACCCAAGAAGTCTCCGCCGAGATTGCCAACGGAATTTGTTGTGAGAACGACCAACAGCGACGTCTGTTATCGACGTTGTATCGTCGAACGGGGGTCAAATCCCGTCACAGCGTGCTGCTCGAATCGGACGCCGAATCGTCGCACAACGGTTCCGCAGTCTCCTCGGCTCCGCTCAGTGCAGAAACCGACGAAGTTGGCGGAGCGCAAGTGGCGGAAATGGAGCCCGGGGGCTCGACCACGCTGATGGAGCGAGCGAACCAATCGTTTTATTGGCCGGCCAACAATGCAACGGATCGCGGCCCCACGACGGCACAACGATTGGTCGCCTACCGTGACCATGGCGAAGGGTTGGCGATTGAGGCGTGTCAACAGGCGTTTGCCGATTGCGACGTTTCTCCGGACGAGATCACGCATCTGGTGACGATTTCCTGCACCGGATTTCACGCCCCGGGGGTCGATATCGCATTGATTCGGCAACTTGGGTTGCCCGCAACCGTGTCGCGGACCAACGTGGGATTTATGGGATGCCACGGGGCGATGAACGGACTGCGCGCGGCCAAGGCCTATGCCGACGCTGACCCCAATGCGCGGGTGTTGGTTGTCGCAGTTGAGCTGTGCAGTTTGCATCAACAATATGGCTGGGAGCCTCAGCGGATCGTTTCGAATTCGCTGTTCGCCGACGGCGCCGCCGCGGTGATTGGATCGGGCGCGGACAAGAACAGTGACGCCGACCGAGTCACGTTGACCAGCAGTTATTCGGCAATCATCCCCGACACCGAAGAGATGATGTCATGGGCGATTGGGGACAACGGTTTCGAGATGTACTTGTCGGCCGAAGTGCCCGACGTGATTCGCCGCGCAACACGCGAGCCACTCGAAAAATGGCTGAACCAGTCCGGCTTGTCCTTGTCAGAGATTCAATCCTGGGCCATTCATCCTGGCGGTCCACGCATTTTAGATGCGTGCGCCGAATCGCTTTCGCTCAGCGATGACGACTTGCTCGCCTCGCGAAGCGTATTGAGCCGTTGTGGAAACATGTCGTCGCCGACGGTTTTGTTTGTGCTGAACGAGTTGCTCAGCAGCGGCCAAAAGCCTCCGACGTTGATGCTTGGTTTCGGCCCTGGCTTGGCAATGGAAGCGGCGCTGTTTCAGTAGGCGTTTCGATCTTATCGGGATGGTGCCAGTTGAAGGTAGTCGTACGACGGACTTCCTAGTCCGTTGTAAACACGATTGACGGACTAGGAAGTCCATCATACACCCGTTGCCGCAGGAAACTTCACTGAATCAACAAGCCGTCAACGGCTTTCGTTTGATCGACGTATGCCGGTCGAAACTCTTGACGAGTTCCGCTACGTGACGCGTTCCCCACCGCACGAAACGCTTGAAGGCTTGTTGATTTACTGAGCCGCGACGCGTCAGCGGCCGGGTCCCACGCAAGACCCGGTGCCTCACGGCCCACGGCTCACCGTTGCGATTTGCATTTGGATTAAATTAACGAAACTCTTGACGAGTTCCGCTACGCGACGCATGCCCCACCGCTCGAAACGCTTGGCGGCTTGTTGATTTACTGAGCCGCGACGCATCAGCGGCCGGGTCCCACGCAAGACCCGGTGCCTCACGGCCCACGGCTCACCGTTGTGATTTGCATTTGGATTAAATCAACGAAACTCTTGACGAGTTCCGCTACGTGACGCATGCCCCACCGCTCGAAACGCTTGACGGCTTGTTGATTTACTGAGCCGCGACGCGTCAGCGGCCGGGTCCCACGCAAGACCCGGTGCCTCACGGCCCACGGCTCACCGTTGCAATTTGCATTTGGATTAAATCGACGAAACTCTTGACGAGTTCCGCTACGAGATTGTGGTTTGATTAGAACTGTTCGCGGAGTACAAATCCGATGATCGCGCCGATCAATACGCTGATCGGCACGGCGATCGCAAGCGTCAACAACACGGTGACCAGCGGGCTGTCGCGTCGGCTGGGCTCGGGGATCGCCGAGGAGATGTACGGCATCGGATGCGGCGAGGACGAGTGCGAATTGCCTTCGGATTGACTGAGCGGTTCGGAGGGAGTGAAGTCGTTGACGTCCCGCGAATTGGAAGGTTCTTTGGGCGGCGGAGGCGGAGTCCATGCGCGCCGATCCAGCGGGCGGCTGACAAACTCGAGAGCTTGGTTGGCCCAAGGTTCAAGCCGTTCGACGACTGCGTTTGCCGAAGGGATTCGATTGGCAGGATCCTTTTCCATCATGTCCGCAATCACATCGACAAAGTCTTCGGACAAATCGGGTGCGAATTTGCGAGGATGCCAAGGCGTTTGTTCACAGTGACGGCGACACTTCTCGCGTGCATTGCCTCCGGGGAAGGGCACCTTTCCAGCGACGACGTAATACAGCGTGCAGCCGAGCGAATAGATGTCGCTGAGCGGTCCCACCTCGGCCGGGTTGCGAATCTGTTCGGGCGACAGGTAATCGGCTGTCCCCACGATCTTGCCGGCGCGTGGATCATCCTCGCTTGTCGAAAAACTGTAGGCCGCCAACCCGATATCGGACACTTTCGCGTGGCCATCGGGGGTGACCAAGATGTTGCCTGGTTTGACATCGCGGTGGACCAGCCCCATGTCGTGCGCGTATTGCAGTCCCATCGCCGCTTGCGAAATCACTAACGCGGCGTGCTCCATCGTCAATGGCCCATTGCTGCGTACCAAGCGGCGTAGGTCAGCACCGGGAACATATTCAGTCACCAAATAGTCGACTTTGCCGTCATGCCCGGCATCAAAGGCCCGTACCACGTAGGGAGAGTCGAGACCGGCTTGGAGCCGAATTTCTCGCATGAAGGAAACACGCGCTTCGGGCGTCAATTTGTCCAACGGCAGCGTCTTCACCGCGCATTGGCGTCCCATCACGCTATGCACCGCCTTGTAAACTTGCCCCATCCCGCCTTGCCCGATCCAATCGGTGATCAGGTAAGGACCAAGGTTAAATTTGGTACGTCCGGCCCGCATTTGCCGTGCTTGATATTCGGTGATCAAGCCGATTTGGATCAGCTCGGTCGCCATCGCATCATCGTCTGCGGTGCCGCCGTTTTCCAACAGCGATTGCGCGACGCGATTCCATTTCTTCAGCGACACAAGTCCGCTTCGGATCGCAGCCTCTTTGAAATCGAGGATCGGCTTGGAATCACGAGTAGCCATCGAAAGCAAGGCTTCCTATCGGGGGACGGCGCGGTTATGTCTGCGGCGGTTATGCATCAAATTGAACCAAGACATCGACCACTTCGTGTCCTGCCAACGTCAGCTTGATTCGATCTTCACTGAACTCAACTCGTGGTGATTCGCGATGTTCTTGCAAATAATCCGCGAGCCCGTCGGCGTCGAGAGATCCACGTTGGTTCAATCGTACCGCGGCCGTCACGTTGCGGCAAAAACGGACCGTGGTGTTGCATGTTTGAGACCGTGTTTGAATCAATCGCACGACCGCCATGAATTTGCCGTCGCGGTCCAACATGCAATCCAAATTAGCAACCAACACGGTGTTCGGAGCAGCATGGATCAACCAACCTCGCGAGCCATCCGATGAAACCGATTCCACCGTCGCTTGCAGCGGTTCGCTCGCGACACTGCGAGCGGCCAACACGGGGCTAGGCAGATCAAAACCATAGTGCAACGTGAATTGACGCTGCGTTTCGCCTTGAACTTGCAACAGCGTATCCAAGAATCGATCGCCAACACGGCGGTGATACGCCAAACCGGCCGAGGCAACCAAGGTTTGCCGATCGCTTTCGTCCATCAACACTCCTAACGGCGCGACAATACGGCGACTTGAAGTACGATGCATTTTGTCACGCAAGATCATGCGATATGAAACCGCTTCATTGGCGACCGCACAGCGAGCAGCGATATATTGATTCCATGGATTTCCTTCGAGCTTTCCAAGCACGTCGATCTTGCCCTGGACGTCCAGCATGCGGTTGCCGCGGGTGACTTGGTAATCCAATTCGAACGCCCCAATCTTTGCTCCATTTGCATTGGCCAGATAACCGGTGGTACGAATCACACCTCGCTCTGCCTTGGCGACGATCGTTTTCATCTGGTCGCAGATCATCTGGGTCTCGTTCTCGGACGACTTCTTCTTGGACGTCCCCTCGACTCCGACCAATCGCATCGAAAATCGATTGCCACGCGATTGGCCGCTGTAGCCGCCTTTGACCCCACCGGTTTGCGGATCGATCGCGACTTCGATAAACGCGTTCTGCAGCATGCCATCGACCGCACACAGTTTCCCGGTTCCAGAAACGACATCGCGAAGACGCTGGCCAATCGATCGACCACGCGAACCACCGCCGGCATCGTTGCGAGCCACCGAGAAACCAAAGGCCGGCACATCGACCGTGACCATTGATTGTTTTCCGCTGCCGGTCGCGGCGTAGATGTGGTCCTCTTTGATGGGCGTCCCATTGATCGCCACGGTGTGACGAACCGGGCACGGCGTAGGATTGATCAAGCAAACGTTCCCAGCGTGGGAGCTCAGCTTCAGCCCGATCGACGCCAGCATCGCTTGTTCACACGGCGAGACCGAGTCGCCCGATTGGTTTGGGCTGCTCGATTGGTTTGACCCGCTCGATGGTTTTCCCGAGGCCAGCGCGATCATCGCTTGCAGATTGGCTTGGTTCTGCTTTGCGATCGACTTCTGGGCTTGCTGGACCATCGAGGAAATCGCATTGGAATCTCCGCCGGTGACTTGCGAGACCAACGCGTTATCGGCACCGCTAGTCGCCGCGCCGCTTGGATCGTGGTGATAGGGTTGCTCGCCGCTGCGAAAGTATTCGCCCAGCGTCCAAAATCGTCCCAGCACTAAACTCCACGACGCAACCCGACGAACATCACGATAGCTGTCGCTTTCGTAGCCGGGCCAATGGACCAACAACCCGGTTGCGATTTCGCCGCTGTCAATCGCCTCGCCCAAGCGAGGACCGAGTGCCAAGAAAGCCGATTCACCCGACGCATCGATCGGTTTCGCGGTCAACGCATGGATCTCAACGCCTCCGCTGTTTCGCACCACTTTGGCTTCGTCACCAAACCCGCTGCCGTTTTCGAAATCGACCGAGATCATGCCATCGACGCCGAGCGACGCGATCACCTTGGTCATATCGGTGGGAGTGGTGCCGGAAAAACGCGCGTAAACCGGAGGCCGCAGTCCGATCTGGGTTGCCGTTTGTTCGTAGGCCTGGGTGATCGCGTTTTCGGTGTCGGAATAAGTCATCGCGTCCAGGCTGACGTCGCCTCCGAGCCCACCGCCCGCCCAGCCCCACCGGTCACCTCGAAGCAGATCGACAAGCCGGTCACGATCCTCCTTTGGCGATGCAGCGACGGCTGCTGCCATCGGCGCATCGATCAGCACATTGCGGGGAGTGGCCAGCACGTTGCTTGAATCGGCAGCGGACTCGGCCACGTCGCTCGGCCCGGCGTCAACCTCGGTGCTTAGGTGCTGGAAAAACGAGGGGAGCGTCGACTTGGAAATCAGCGTCAAATCGACAAGGTGCGGATCGGACGAGAAATAGTGGTCACGTTCTTCGGCCAAGGCATCGAAACAATCGTGCATCGCTGCAACACATCGATCAGCATCGTCTGCCACGAACGCTTCGGCTGCGGTGACCAATTTGTTTTGGAAATGAATCTCGTCCAAATTGCTGGTGTACCGCAGTCGCCGCGTCATGACTTGGATTTGCAGCATCGCATACCCCAGCGCAAAGAAGTCTTCGGCTTGGACGGTCCGCTCTGCAGAACGCAGCGTGCGTGTCGATGTCGACAACCCCAACGCATCAAGCATCTCGCGACGATCCGCCCCGGTGATCCACTGAATCGCTTCGTTACTGCGGCAGTTGGCTTCGAAATCAGATGGCAGTTCCGGCACACTTAACGTAGGAACGATGATCACGCGGGGGCCATGATCAAATTCCGGCGGGCTATCAGCGCGGTACCAGGTCGGGGTCTGCTGTGATGCCGCAACAAGCTCGGGGTGCCACAGCACGGTCCATGCGGCCAGCAAACTGCGTGCATCCTCGTCGCCCGCATGCTTGGGAAAATCCTCTAACGTCGATACGGGGATCAAAATACAGCACTCGTCGATGCTCGCCATAACAGACTAAATTTTAGGGGAAAGGAAGGAGGGTCGTACTTGAAACAATCCAGCTATCTTATTCACTTCGTCGCAAATCTCTTGGATCGAATCTCACAAGTTGGGAGACGGTCGCGAGCGAGCTGCTGCCCGAGCGATCCACCCCGTGCGGGGACCGCCTGTCCGATTGCTGGTCGGAATCATCGTTCGTCGTTTGGGTCTATTCTTGCCGGAACGGCCGAGTTGCGACACCGAGCCAGTTGAATTTCTTGCCGATGACTGCTCCGCCAACGCCCCTACGACCATACCGATTGGTTCGGTCATCAAAATCCGCCCCAGCGTCCGCATCGATACCACGGGCATGAAAGGCCGCAGGAGTGTCTTTCCTCGCGGAGCGGCGCGAGCCTAATGCCATTGACTTTGGTACTAGCCGGGTGGTTTCTTAGCGGAGCAGCGCGAGCCGCTCGTTAAATTTGAAACGTTTTACTCGCTGCAACCGGACGGCTCACGCCGTGCCGCTACGAAAGCAGAGGGAATGGGACGCGAGCTGCCCGATTGGAACCAAAGTGGGGGGATTCGTGTGCGGAGCGCGCGGGACGTCGAATGGCAACCTCGTTAGAATGGACGAGTGAATCGAGTGCGAGTTAAGAGTTCGCCGGAGCCTCACTACGGGAGGAACGTTTGGAAGACTTTTGACGTATTTTCTTGATGTATTGAAAATTCATGCGGCATTTCCGCTACGCTATCGATTCCTGGTGTGTCAACGTTCTCGAACCGAACGTTTGGGCAGCAAAGTTCGACGAATCGATCGCGGAACGCCAAAACAGCATTCCTAACCGGTCTACACCGCCAAACAAACCGCAGAAAACGTGCTGAAACACAGTGCAATACGGTCCGCCAGTCTTTACAATACAGTCAAAATGACTCCGCTGATGGTCTTGGATGATCCGTCGGCAAAGCGTTGGCGCCCCATTGCGCCCTGCGAATTCGCCGTGTTGTGGCTCACTCGAGTTTTGCTGCTCAAACGGTACAACCGCGGACATCGCTACTTTTCCTGCTCATCTATTCGTTGACAACAATTCTCTCTGACGCAATCCACGAGAAAGATTAAATGGCTTCTAGCTCCGGTGTATGGGGAATCGAAATCGGCCAGTCGGCGCTCAAAGCGCTGCGTTGTTCGATCGTCGATGACGAAGTGGTCGCTGATGCGTTTGACTTTATCGAATACCCAAAAATCCTTAGCCAACCCGAAGCGGTGCCTGAGGAATTGGTAGCCGACGCGATCAATCAATTGCTTGATCGCAACGACGGCTTCAACGAAAAAGTCGTGATCAGCGTGCCCGGGCAAACCGGTTTGGCCAAATTTTTCAAGCCACCGCCGGTCGAGCTGAAAAAGGTCGCCGACATCGTTCGCTACGAAGCACGTCAACAGATCCCGTTTGATCTAGCCGACGTCGTTTGGGATCACCAGATGATGCCGGGCAGTTTGATCGAAGAAGGTTATGCGTTGGAGAGCGAAGTCGGCTTGTTCGCGATGAAACGCGACCAAGTTTACCGCCAACTGCAACCGTTCGTCGAAGCCGACATCGAGGTCGACCAGATCCAGCTTGCTCCGCTGGCACTGTACAACATGATCGCGTTTGACCGTTTGCACGAGCGGTTAGCCAACGAAGCGTTTGACGTCGACAATCCGCCCGATTCGCTTGTGCTGCTGTCGATCGGTACCGATTCGAGTGATTTGATCATCACCAACGGTTTCCGAATTTGGCAGCGTAGTATGCCCATTGGCGGTAACCACTTTACCCGTCAATTGACCAAGGATTTGAAGCTCACCTTTGCCAAGGCCGAGCATCTGAAACGCAACGCTCGCGAAGCGGTCGATCCGAAATTGATCTTCCAAACGATGCGTCCGGTGTTCAACGACTTGGTCACCGAAGTCCAGCGGTCGATCGGATTTTTCCGCAGCATCGACAAACAAGCCAACGTGACCGGCATGGTGGTCGCGGGTAACACGGTCAAAATGCCGGGTTTGGCAGCTTATTTGAGCAAGAACCTTGGATTCGAAGTCGATACGCTTGATCGCTTCAATCGCTTGACCGGCGACGATGTCTTGTCAATTCCGACGTTCCGCGACAACGCGCCGACGTTCGCGGTGTGTTACGGATTGTGTCTGCAAGGACTCGAACTTTCTCAAGTCCACGCGTCGTTGGTGCCGCAAGAGATCCTGACCGAACGGATGATTCGGGCCAAGAAACCTTGGACCCTAGCTGCGTTGGCGGCGTTGTTGTTGGGCATGATCGGTCACTATTTCTTGCTTGAAAAGAATTGGGAAGTGACGCACCCGGACCTCTGGGACGGTGCTCAATCGGTCGTCCAACAGATGTCCAGCTATTCAAACGAGCATAAGACCGAAGATCAAAAGCTCGAGGCGAAGCTGACGTTCTTAAACGCGCTGGGCAAGGAGGTGTCGGGGAACTCAGAACGACGTTTGGTGTGGCTTGAGCTGATGCGAGTGATCAACGGCATGATTCCTCGCGAAGATTTTCCAAATGGCGTGATGCCGGACCCCAAAGAACGCAAACCGTACGAAGACCGCAAGGCGTTGCACATCACGCAAGTCGAAACGAAACACTTGGAAGACTTGTCGGTGTGGTACACCGACGCTGTTAAACAGCGATACAAGGAAGAGCTGCTCAGTATCCGTAAAAACATCGGCCGCGAGGTCGACCTCGAAGAACTCAATGCGTTGCCAGGACCGACGGGCCCAGGTTGGGTGATTCAGTTAACGGGATACCACTACTACAACAGTCCGAAACGGATGGGTCATGAAGGTAGCAACCATGTCCGCAACAATTTGACGGTCAACTTCTTGGACAAAACGTTCAAATTGCCTGACGAAGAGGGCAACATGATCGAGTTCACTCCCCAAGAATATGGATTGTCGTATCCGATCTTGCTACGCGACGACAAACCAACGCAGATCCAGGTTCCCAACCCGCTTTACGATCAAGAAGAAGTCTTTAAGGCACAAACGGCGATTGCTGAGCGCAATTTCCCCGAGGGCAAAACGCTTGACGATCTCGAAGAGATCATCAGCCGACCTCCGACGCTGACCGTGCTTCGACTTGATTTTGATTTCCAGGTGCTTTGGCAACCCACGATGTTGTCGGATCGAATCGAAGCGAAACGATTGGCCGAAGAAGAGGCCAAAGCCGCCGAGGAAGCCGCAGCGGGCACGGATGACTCGGTTGCCATGAACGCCCAGTAGTCCTGTCATCCATTCGCCCAAGTGGCGATACCACTAAATCAACCACCGTTCCGAAAACAAAACGTTAGAGTTTCTCATGGGACAACTAAAAGAACAACTTGCCGTCGTGATGCGATACGGATTCTGGATCGGAGTCGGTTTCGTCACGATCACATCGATCGCGGTGTGGTATTTGTCGACGTCAAGTCTGCAGGCGGAAATGGATTCCCAGCAGTCCAAGATCAAAAGTTCGTTTGCATCGGTCACCAGTTTGCAAGGCGAGATCGATACTCATCCCAACGCCAAGTCGCACGAAAAGATGCAGGCGTTGATCGAGAAACGCGAAGACGAAGTGCTTCAAGCTTGGACCGAAATGTACGCTCGCCAGCGAGGTCTGTTGACTTGGCCGCAAGAGTTGCAGCAAGACTTTGTTGACGAGTTCAAGGATTTGATTCCGATTGAGCGGTATATCCCTTTTCCGGCCGAGGATCTTGAAAAAGAAGCGACGTTGTTGAATCGATACCGTTATTACATCGGTTTGATTTTGCCCGAGATCGCTACGATTGCCCGCGCCGAGTGGAATGCTCAGTTTGACCCGACGTTCAGTCCGACGCTCGATGATTCCTCCGGGATGCGCAACCTGTTGAAGCCGCGGATCAATGTCTCGGGCACCAAAAACGAACCGCTGGTTCAATGGAGCGCAGGCAGCCAGCAACAACTGCTTACCGATTTGTTTCCATGGCGTGGCACACGTCCATCGACGTTGCAAGTTTATTACTCGCAAGAAAACGTGTGGATTTTGAAGCAGATGCTAAAAATCATCGACACGGTCAATATCGACGCCAAGGAAGCATTTGAAGCCAAGATCCGTGAAATCAAAACCATCAAAATTGGCCGCTCGGTCAATGTGAACCCTGGGTCGATCAAGCAAGTCTCCGCGCAAAGTGCCGGCATGGGCATGGACGGGATGGGGATGGACGGCATGGGCATGGATGGCATGGGAAGCGACATGGGCATGGGGATGGACGGCATGGGAGGCATGGGTATGGACGGAATGGGCGGCATGGGAGAGATCACCGACCCAGGTGACAATCGCTATGTCGGTACCGATTATGTGCCCATCACCGGCGCGGCGCTTCGTTCGGCACTCGATAGTGATTCACCCGCGGATGTGAATTTGGCGGTGGCCAAACGCGTTCCCGTGATGATGTCGGTGCGAATGGACCAACGTGCTGTTCCGGAATTGATTGCCGCTTGCGGAAACGCGGCATTGATGATTGAAGTCAAACAAGTACGTCTGCTGCCCGCCGGCGCCTCGACCGCCAGCAGCGCGGGTGATGGCGGTGACATGGGGATGGGAATGGACATGGGCATGGACGGCGGCGGAGGATTCGGTGCCCCAAGCGGAGGCGGATTTGGTGGTGACGAAGGCATGGGAATGGGCATGGGCATGGACGGCATGGGCGGCGGAGCGCCGATGATGGACCAGGGAACCTCCGAGAACCCTTACGATATCGATGTTGAGGTCTATGGATTGATCTCGATTTACAATCCTCCGGACAAGAGCAAATTGGGGGTCGATCAGGTCGACCAGGAAACCGTGGTCGAAGGATTGGTGGGCGACAAACCTGCTAGTTCGACCGAGAATCTGCCTTCGCCTGCAGGCGCCCCGGCAACCCCGCCGGCTGCCGCACCGGCACCGGCACCGGGCACGACCCCATCTGCAGAAGAACCGGCCGCGCCAGGCACCACACCGCCGGCTCCGGTCGCACCGGCACCGGCGGACACGGTGCCGCCACCGGCAGCGGACCCCAACGCGGCAGCGACAACCAACCTCGCCGCACCGCCACCGGCATAGAACGTCCCCAGCGACCTCGCTTGATTGCCGCCCGAGCTAACGAGAGCCCCGAGCTAACGAGAGCCCGGGCCAATCCAAAGCGGAGCCAAATTCAAGCTGGGCCAATCCGAAGCTGGGGGGCCAATCGGACATCAAACGAAGAACTGCCCCTGCAAAAGTGGGCTCGATGAAAAAAACAACGCCGTCGTGCCTGGAAAATGGCCTTTGGCGTTGTAAAAACGTAGGGGTCTGCGGCAGACCCTGATATATTAAATGAGTACAGGATTCGTTGGCAGGACAATCGCCGACGTCCTTTGACGATCGCATTGACCGGCTGCACTACACTTTTCACCACGCCATCGGCACGGCTGTTTTTGGGGAAATGACATGGATTCAAACAAAATCAAAGAATTGGCGATCAAGCATGTCGAGAAAGTCATTCTGGCGATTTTCGCCGTTGTCTCCGCATTCCTTGTTTACCAAGCGACGCAATTGCCCGAGTTCACCCAGGAACCGACGCGGCTTCGGGACGACGCGACTCGCGTGAAAAATGAAGTCGACGACGATCATACCGACGCGATCATCCCCGAACGCGAAGCCTTGGCGATCGACATCGTCGAACGGACCAAACGGACGATCAAGCCAGTCGACATCAAGATCGGCTACACGCAGGTGGGCACGTGGAAAGAGATTCCACGAAACGAATCCTTCAAGCGACGTGATCCCGAATTATTTGCGCCGCTGAAGTTGAAGATGAACAGCGTGATTGGCACCATGGCCATCCGTTCCAAAGACGGCGTGTATTCATTGGCAGAGCTCGAGCCAGCCGATCCGATTGTGGTGGAAGAAAAGAAAGAGCGTCCCCGTCGTAGTTCACGACGCGGCCGTGGCATGGGCAGTGATGAAGGAATGTACGACGAGATGTCGGGAATGATGGGCATGGAAGAAGACATGTCGGGAATGATGGGCATGGAAATGTCTGGCATGATGGGTACCGAAGGCAGCATGGCAGGAGCCGCGGTTCGCCGATTGGATCCAAATTACAAAAAGTCACTCTATTCGGTTCCGGCGACGTTGACCGATTTCCGAACTGGCGGCCAAATGAAGCCGGTCCCCATGGTCGCCCGCTTCATCGCAGGAACGGCGGCGTTACCGCACAAAGCGATCTACGAATCGTTCAGTCGATCGCTAAGCGATTCGTCGAACTATCGTCCGGAAGATCGAGACACGCCCAAATACTGGAATTTTCAGGTTCAACGGGCTGACGTCACCGACAAATCGGTTGATCAATTGGTCGACAGCGACTGGATCGATCGCAAGGACCGAAAATTCCACACCACGATCGCTGCCGTGTTGTGGGCAGGCACTGCACCCGAGTTGGTTCCGGTTGATTACCGCGACGACTTGCTGACGATGTGGATTCCTCCGATGCTGATGGAAGATTATTCCGGGTTTGCCTTGCATCCCATGATCCCGATGCTCACCAAAGCGGAACTTGAAACGCTTAACAAGCCTGTGGTCGAGGTTGATAATCCAGAAGACATCCTTGGCAAAGGCAAAATTTTTGACGGCATCGACATCAAACGCACCGATGTGAATTTGAACGAGGCCGGTCGAGAGGATGGGATGATGATGGATAGCGGTTATCAGATGACTTCTCCCTATGGATTTGCCGGTGTCGAAGAGAATCCGTCCAACTACAAAATGATCCGCTTTTTCGACTTTGATTACTCCTTTGACGACACTTCGCCCAAACCGGGTCGTAAATACGTTTATCGTGTCCGGGTTTCGGTCAAAGACCCGAACTTTCCTGACAATCCGCTGCTACAACCTGCTGCGAAAACGCTTCATCCTGAGGCCTACGAACGCGTAAGCGAACTCCAAGCCAAGGCCGAAAAGAAGTACGCCCCCGAACGAGCGAAAGGAACCCGTCGATCGATCAGCGAGTTCCGAGATTTTGAACGCTGGACGCCTTGGAGCGAACCAAGTGAGCCGGTTTCACTGCCCACCGAAAACACCGTGTTGGCTGGTCCGGTGGTTCCACCTTCGACCAAAACGCTGAACTTCCGAAACCGCAGCATCCCGTATGCTAAAAACGAGCCGACCGCGAAGATGGTGGTTTCAAAATTTGACGCCGCGTTGCGAACCCGCGTCCCAATGCAAATCGATGCCACCGAGGGCACCGTATTGAGCAAGACGGCCGAATCGACCGACGTGATTGATCCATTGACATTGGAAATCAAAAAGCTTCCTGACGCGAAAATCAGCAATCGCTCGACGGTCATCGCAATCGACGGTGGGAATCCGCTTTCAATCGTCACGAGCGACGATTTGAAAGAGCCCGGCAGTGTGCTGATCTTCAAGGACAACGGCAAGCTGGATGTTTCCAGCGAAGTGGACGACTTGCAGCCGTACCGAATCTATTCATTTGCCGACGAGAAGGGCGAATAGGTCAGCGGCAGAATTTCAGCAGCCCTCGGCAACCGTCTTGCCGAGGCAAAGCTGGGATGGCCCGCTAACAGCAGCGGCAACATCGGCGGCGTTGAATCGGCGAGCGTCCCCAGTTCGACATCGTCAATCCCGCCGCTGATCCGCGAATCTAAGATCGCTTGGTTCAACAGCGTGCCAAATGGCCCGTACGGATACTCGGCGAGGTCAACCGTTTGGCGGATGCCATAGTAGGTTTCCGCTGTCAACTTGGTGCCGAAATCGACGCCAACATGTTCCGCAGCGGCCGCGTCAAAGTCGCCGCTGTGTTCATACAGATCGATCAGCAGGCCGCGAGCGAGCCGATTGTCCGGATGGGAATTGCGTAGCCGTTTCGCATCCGCGATCGCACGCTCGATATTGCCAAAACTCCAATGCGCCCGAGCGAGCCCCACTTTGGCGATGACCGACAACGGATTGAGCTGCGTCGCCTCACGAAGCAGACGCAGCGCCTCGGCTTGGTTGCCTCGCGTTAATTCGAGCAGTCCAAGTTGGCGATAGACCTGCCAAAAATTTTGCTCCACTAAAAGCAATTGGTTTAGGATTCGTGCGGCCTCGTCGTACCGATACAGGGTTTGCCAAAGCAACATCGCGTCGGCCAAACGCGCACTCGCCAAATTGGGATCGAGCTTCAATGCTTCCTCGGCCGATTCACGCGCAGCTTGGATCAATGCGATCGATTCCTCCGTCGGGCTCTGCGCGGCCAACGTGATCGAGGTCAACGCGATGCCGCCCAGCGGTGCTGCCCAGCTTTTGTCTTGCCGGTGTGCCGACCGGAAACACGACAATGCTTTTCGCAATCCTTCGGGGCTGTCTGGATCCGCACGCCCAACGCCATCTACTAAACAGCTAAACGATCCTTGGTTGAGTGGCGATTCGTTACCACCGGACGTGGTCAGCGAGCGACCGACCGCAGCCGCCAAATCGGATGCAAGCTGAGATTTTTCTAGCAGACTTGCTCCGGGTTCGGACACAAACGATGCCCCCCACAATTGATTTCCAGTTCGCGTCGAAACGATTTGCAAGTTGATTTCCTCGAGCAGTTTTTCGCCGCGAAGAATCGTTTTAAGGTTTCCGGTCACGAGTGCATCGACCTCAAGCTCGCGACCAATCGCCTGGATCTCATCGCGGTTGTGCGCGACAAAAGGACGAAACGGAGTCACGTTGACGTCTTTGAGTCGGCTGAGTTCATTGACCAACAGCATGGCTATCTCGTCGCCGCCTTCGATCGTTTGATCGCCGAGCGGTTGCCCCGCGGCTAAGGACGCGAGCCGAGTGGGTTCGCCTTGCATGCTGGTGAAGGACAAAACCGCCAAACTATCGATATCACGGAGCGATTCGGTTCGGTACTGCACAGCCAAGCCGCCGAGAATGCCTCCCAGTGCACCGCCCGTGACAAGTTCAAAGAAGCGGCGACGCACGAACACACCGGCGCCGTAACCATGTTCGAGCTGTTGTTCGATTGGATCGACCGCCGCTCCGCGGCGACGCAGTCGCAACGCGATGTCGTCCGCCGATGCGGGACGTTTGGAAACCTCTTTGTTCAAACATTCGTTAATCAAATCGGCCAGCTCGACGTCGGTGCGTCGACGAAGCGGATCGGTTTCGGGCGTCGACTCGAGCGTCGAAGCAAACCGAGCGCTGGCGGTTGCGCCGTCAAACGCACGCTTGTGGTAGAACGCTTCGAACAACAAACATCCCAGTGCGAAGATGTCCGCGGCGGGTCCCGCCGTTTCACCCCGGGCCTGTTCCGGAGCCATGTAGCCGGGCGTCCCCATGACGACCCCTTCGCTTGTGCGTCCACCGGGATCGCCGTCGAACAACCCACGTTCGGAACGCGACAATCCAAAGTCGAAAAGCTTGACGGCGATCGGCCGCGCGATCGCCCCGTTTTTCGACGAGGTTCGCTCCGGCCGTTTTGATTCCGCTGAACCACTCTGCATGACCATGATGTTTTGCGGCTTCAAATCGCGATGGACCACGCCGGCACGGTGAGCGACTGCCAACGCGTCTGCGATCTGAGCCCCGATGTGACGGACGGTCGCTGCGTTGCAAGGCGTTTTGGCCAAATATTGGTCCAACGTCTCGCCTTCGAGCAGTTCCATCACGGCAAACGGATTCGCATCGTTCACCCCCACGTCAAACAGTTCGACAATGTTGGGGTGGCTCAATGCGGCGACCGCACGCGCCTCGCGTTCAAAGCGTTCACAGAGCGACGCCCGTTTTTCTTGGTCCCGAATCGAATTGCCGGCAGCCAGCATTTTGATGGCGACCTTACGATCCAGCCGCGTGTCGATCGCTTCGTAGACGATCCCCATCCCGCCTTGGCCGAGGATGCGGCTAATCAAGTAAGGACCTATTTTGTGGCCAATTGATTCAGACGTCCCCCCCGCAAGCGGCAGTGCGTGCGTGGTAAAGGCAAACGTGGACCGAGCCGGGTCGGTTGAATCAGACTTGGATATTTCGTCACGAATCGCGATCAATTCGTTCCGCAAAATTTCAGCATGTTTTCCCGCTTGCGCTTCAATCACGCTCTCGATCGAGGGGGCGTTGCCGTTTCGCAGAGCCTTTTCGTAGTCGAGACAGATCGCGTCGAGTCGGGCCAGTTCGGTTGCAGTCAAATCATTCAGATCCATCATTTTTTACTCCAGCATCACACGAGCGTTGGCAGCTTCCATTCTGCATTGCATTCACTGAACAGCCCACTGTCCTAAACCGACCGGCTCTCGCAGGCCGCTACCGACGATCGGCCAGCGTCCGACTGCGTCTTCGAAACAAACAAAATCGACGCACACGGGAACACCAAACGCCCTTAGTGCGTCCGATAGCCAAGGAATCAACGTGTCACTTCGTGGCAGCCCGGTCGGCAAACCCACACGGTACTTTTAGCACACATGTTCTTTAACCCGGTTCGTCCGCTTTGGCTTCGGTCCACATCCGCCGAATTAGCTGTAAACGTCGTTCAACCGCGCGTTTACTGAGCTCAAGCCGTTCTGCGATCTCGTCAACGAGAAAACCGTCCATCCGCATTACGGCGATTTGGCGAAGTTGTTCATCGCCCAGATGTTCCAGCAACGTTTCACATGCTTCGGCAAGTTCGGCCCGCACATCGGGCGATGAATCGTCGCTGGGGACATTTCCGATGCCCACCTCTCGGCCTTGCTCGTTCGGATCGATAAAAACCGATTCGCCACGGATGTTGCCTCCCCCGCGTTTTTGCCGGGTGTGGTGCCGTAAATGGGCGTTGACCTTGCGTGAGGTGAGCGTGATTAGCAGGCCCCAAAGGTTCTCGGGGGCGTGCAGATCCGGAAATTGATCTCGGCGAACCCCTGCAATGAAGCTCTGGAACGCCGCAATCGCAATGTCCTCTTCGTCTGCGGTTCTACGCAAATTGGGGGGCATCCGTTTGGCCGCCAATCGCACCAAACTTTGGTAATAGTCGTTCCACAACGTCTCGGTTGCCGCCTCGTCACCGATGCGGACTCGTTCGAGAAGCTCGAGAAATTCACTTCCAGATTCGTCCATACCATCAATGATAGACCGAATGGGGGTACTATGGGAACGTGGGTTTGATCGCTCCACGCGTCCCAAGCTACGAAATCGGGACGCCATGCCGGGGTAAACAGGAACCGCCCGGGCTGGATTAATCAGCACGGATGTTCGTTCTCAGATGTGACGTTCCACCGTAATCGAAGCGACTAATTTCCGCGGTCGTCATCGGATGATTCGATCTGATCTGCTTTCGCCTCGGCCTCGGCCTCGACCTGGTCGGCCAATGCTTCGCCTTCGACCTCGACGCGATCCGCGATTCGCTCGAGTTCGGCTTGCGGCCGGTCATCGCGTTGCCGAGTTTCTTCGGCAAGCATCTCGACCGCGGTTCGCGTCATTTCGGCCTTACGATCCGCTTCGCTGCGAACCGCGTCGGCTTGATGTTCGCTCGGCGATCGTGAGCACCCCACTCCGCAGCAAAGCAAACCGCTCAATACCAACGACGTCATCGCCATCGGGATACCGGACGATGTTCGATAGTGTGTTGTCAGTTCCTTCATGTTCATCGTTGCTCGTGTAAATTTTGATGCGAGTCTCAATCTCAGGTTTAAGTCTCTCGCGGCATTTCAATTCTGCAGCCAGCCGCCTCGGATGCGGCGTTTAGTCGGATGATTCGGAATCTGGCTGTCTTGCTGGATCATCCGTTGCCTCGGAATCAGCCAGCAGCTCTGCTTCGGACTGCATCTCTGCATCCGGTTGCACCTGCGAATCAAACCATTCGGCCGGCATTTCGATGTTCACGTCTTGCCAGAAAGCGAGCAGCGCACCGCCCCCCAACAGCGCGATGCCAAACAGCAACGCGACGTACCACAACAGTCGCCTGTTTCCTAAAAACGCGACGACGCCTGCTTTGAAAACAAGGTTCGACATGGTGGCAATCAAGATCACACGCCATGCGGTTGAGCCGTCGACGCGGCCGTCATTAAAAAGCTTCGCGGTCGACAGCGTGATCGCGTCCACGTCGGTCAAACCCGAAATCATCGCGATCCCGTACAAGGCACCACTTCCAAACAGATCTTTGGCTGCCGCCACGATAAACAGCACCACGGCATACAGCACCCCAAACACAATCGCCGGTTTCAGTTGGGCAGGGTTATCGTGCTTGGGGGGCTGCGTCGCTTGTTTTCGCAAAGGAATGAACAGTACCACACACTCCACCGTCATCAACAGCAACATTGCCAACAATGGTAGCGCTGCGACACGTAGCAATGCCGGCGCGACCACCGCGATCTCGAACAACACCCGCACGTTCACAATGGTCGAAGCAATCACGATCACCAAAGCGGCCATCGCATTTGCGTCGCCGCCGCGTTTGGCTTGCCGGGCATAGCTAACGGTCGTTGCGGTGCTTGAAATCAAACCACCCAACACGCCGCCTAGAACGGCTCCCGCACGCGGCCCCACCAATCGAAACGCGACGTAAGCGACCATGCTGATCCCGACAATCAACACAACCATTCGCCAAATACTGTAGGGGTTTAGCACGTCGTAAGGACCAAATGTTTCGTTGGGCAGCACGGGCAGGATGACCAACCCGATCAGCGCAAGGTGGATGACGCTACGAATCTCGTTCTCGCCCATCCGCACGACCATCGCATGCAGGCGTTTTTTCCAGTGCAGTAACACCGCCGCGATCCCGCTGGTCACGATCGCCGGTCCGTACAACCCCACACCGACGGCGACGCCAACCACGCACATCAATAGCGCAGCCATTTCGGTCGTCATTCCAAAATCAAATTCGCCTGCACCGATTTTTGCTACGTTCGCGATCGCCAGCACGATCGCGACGGAGATCAGTCCCGCCGCGACCAACCATCCTAGATGGTTTTCGGCAGACGCTTGTTCGCCCAACAGCCCACAAAACGTCCCCAACAACGTGATCAATGGAAACGTACGAATCCCCGCGATCTCGGACTCGCTCCATTGACGCTGAAGTCCGACAAGCAGACCAAGGCCTAGGGAAATTGCGATTGCTTGATAGACTTCGAAATTCATTCGCGGGAACGCCGGTAGATCAGAGGGGTAAAACAAAAACGTAGTGGTCGATGACCAATCCTTGGGTCAAACACTCGCTCGTCAAAAAATTCGAGAGCAAACGTTGTACCGGAATGCTTGCAACCAATCTCGATCGGAACAGCGTTTGCTGCTTTGCCCCTCCCTCCCCTTGGCAACGAACATTGAACTAGGAATTCCCGATGAATGGCGTCCCTTTCGATATCTCTGGCGGTTCGGACATTGGTCAAAAGCGATCCGAAAACCAGGATCACTATTTGATCGCGGATCTACGACGGCAATTGATTGTTCGCGGAACGGACGTCCCGAGTGCGGAACATCGCGAAATGTTTGGATGCCAAGAAGGCAATCTGTTGGTCGTGGCCGACGGCATGGGCGGCCATCGCGATGGAGAACGCGCCAGTCGTACGGCGATCGAAGCGACGGCCCAGTATGTCTTGGACATGATGCACTGGTTTCTGAAACTGTGTTCCGATGACGAACAAGACTTTATCGACGAATTATCCGAATCGCTAACCACGATCCAGCAAAAGATTTGGTCGGTCGGCGAGAGTGACCATCGCCGCATGGGCACAACCGTTACGATGGCCTATTTGCTCGGATCACGGATGTACGTGGTGCACGCCGGAGACAGCCGCTGTTACCTGCTCCGCGACAAAACGCTGAAACAACTGACGACCGACCACACCGTCGCCCAACAATTGATTGACGCCGGAGCCCTGCGAGAATCCGACGAGGCGATTCAGCAATGGCGACACGTGCTGTGGAACTGCGTCGGCGGTGGAAACCAAGCGGTCCGCCCCGAAGCTGTCCGCTGTCAACTGCGAACCGGCGATGTCCTGCTGTTATGTAGCGACGGATTGACCGGCATGCTTGACGACGATCGCATTGCGTCCATCTTGACGGCGAACAAGGACAGCAAGACCAGCGTTAAGAAATTGATCGACGCGGCGAACGTCGCAGGCGGTGAAGACAATATCTCAGCCATCGTTTGCCGGATCAATCAGATCGACGAGAACTGCGACACCAATCCGGCGACCGAACTCGACACCACCACTGGTTAGCGATTCTTCAAATCACTAGATGATTAGCCCCCCCGGGGGTCGTATGCGACTCGCTAACGATTGCCAATGGCATCTTTGATTGGCGGCGAGCGGTGGGGGACGACGCTGGCAATCATCGCGTGATATTCCGTTGGCAAGCCATGCTCAATCGCCCCCTTGATCACATGGTCGTGATACCAGTCGGCGGGGACCAGCGAATCGTCGATGCGATCGGTGATGGCTTGATACAGAAACGTGGTGACGGTCCGATTTTCGACATGCACTTCGACCGTGGCGTGTTCGTAGCCAACCCCGAGTGACTCGCAGCGGTCGAGCTCCTCTTTTTCACTGAGCAGCGTTTCGTAGATCACGCCCCAGAGGATGTCGCTGTGGTCATGGGTGGCAAACGCGTTCGCTTTGCCGGTCCCGTCCATACCCCGTTTATGAAAACGCAGCGTCCGCCCGCGAACAAACCCAACGCCCAACACGGTCGCGCTAGGGCATCGGGCGCGCAGCCGCGACGTCGACATATTGGACCCGTAAGCAAAATGATGAAATGTATGCATACCGCCCACGCTACATCTGGCAACCGCCGCCACAGCAGCGGGGCATCCCACATGCCTCGCCTGCGCCGGCGACCGGCAACGACGCGCCGCTGCGGACCGCCGGAGCCGCGGTCACGCTCAATTGCCGTTCCATTTTTTTATTGCCACAATGAGGGCATTCGGCAACTTCGTCTTCACGACGCAATAATACTTCGACCACCTGTTTACAGGGTTTGC
Organism: Novipirellula caenicola; assembly: GCF_039545035.1. Classification (NCBI taxonomy): domain Bacteria; kingdom Pseudomonadati; phylum Planctomycetota; class Planctomycetia; order Pirellulales; family Pirellulaceae; genus Novipirellula; species Novipirellula caenicola. Next base: position 49,558 of record NZ_BAABRO010000022.1, on the reverse strand, counting down.
ATTCGTATTCGTAGAGGGGCATCGTCTTGTAAAATCTCTGCAAGGGAAGAGTTTGTTGCCTCGATTATAGACAAAGCACTTCATTTTCCGCAAAACATGTTTGGCCGCCGCAATGAAAATTAAATCTCTTAGCCGTCAACAGGTTCGATCCATCGACCAGCAGGCGATCGAAGACTATGGCATGACAGGTTTGGTGTTGATGGAAAATGCCGGACGGGGTGCCGCGGAGGTGATCCAGCAAAACGCGGCGACCGGCCGCGTTGTGATCTTGTGTGGCAAAGGCAACAACGGGGGCGACGGCTACGTGATCGCGCGTCATTTGGATTTGATGGAACGCCAAGTCCGTGTCGTCTCGGTCGTCGAAATTGACTCGTTGTCGGGTGATGCCGCCGCCAACGCGGCGATCGCCCAAAAGGCCGAACTGGACGTGCAAGTCGCCACTACCGCCGAGGCAATTAAAACTCATTTAAGCGATGCGGATGTCATTGTTGACTGTCTGCTCGGCACCGGAGCGACGGGGCCGCTACGAGGCATTTACGCCGACGCGGTGAAAGTCGCCAACCAAATTAAAGCAACGCGAATCGCGATCGATGTGCCGACGGGGATGGATGTCGACAGCGGCGAGGCGGACCCGCACACCTTCCAAGCCGAATTGACGATCACGTTTGTTGCGAAGAAGACCGGGTTTGAATTCGAAGGAACGCAATCGCTGCTTGGCGACATCGAAGTCGTCCCGATCGGAGTGCCGCGCAAACTGCTGCGACCATGGGCGTTGGCGGATTGACCGCGGCTGGTCAAAGGATTCGTTAACCAACGCTATCGTTCGATGTCCGTCTCATTGGCGGCGCGATTGTTCAGTTCACGCAGTTGGTGCATCGTCTCGATAATCGCTTCGGCCTGCAATCGAATGGCGCGTTTGAACTGCGCCGCTTCGACACACGCATTGCCTTGTTTTTGCAGCTTGTCGATTTTATCCCAATCCATCAACCAATTTCGCTGCGACGCGGCGGTGCGAAGCTCTTCGACAGTTTCGCCCAAGCGATCATAGATCTCTTTGTTGGGTTTGGCTTGGTAACGGCGATAGGGCCCCTTGCCGCCAGTCGTCTTTACCAGCGGCCGTGTCTTGTGCTTGGGTTTGCTCTGCAGATACTGTGCGACACAAAAACCCGCCGCGATGACGCCCAGGATGAATGCGATGATCATTGGCCCCATCGCTTTGCTGACCGGGGTCTGCAGCACCACCATCGCCAACCCCAGTCCCAAAGCGCCGACGAAACAGATGATTGCGGTTCCAATCAACAGCGGCGATACCGCAGCCGGTTCCTGTTTTCGCAAGTGCCGCTTCGATTGAGTCGGCTTGCTGGTCTGCTCGGCAAAGTCTTCGGCCACGCGGACAATGATGACGGTCGAATTATCGGGGCCGCCTCTTAGATTGGCTAAATCGATCAAGACTCGCGTTGCCAAATCCTCTGGCAAACAATCCATGATCGTCGCGATTTCCTCGTCTTCGACTTGGCCTGATAGTCCGTCGCTGCACAGCAGGAATTGATCCCCAGCCTGGATTTCGAAAGGGCCTTCTAAATCGACTTCGACATTGGCGTTGGGACCAAGCGAACGCGTGATCACATTTTTTGGGATCGATTGTCCCAACACGCTATCGGGATGGATTTGACCGCTCGCTTCCATCTCCCAAACCAGCGAATGATCGAACGTCAATTGTTCGAGGATGCCGTCGCGCAATCGGTAGGCCCGCGAATCACCCACATGCGCAATGACCGCGCCAACCGGCAAAATCGCCAAACTGCTGGCGGTCGTTCCCATATTATGAAATTCGGGATTCTGTTGACCGCGACGGTGAATTTCCGCATTGGATTCTCGCACCGCAATCCGCAGCGCTTCGGATGAATCCTCTTCGGTCGAGCGAAAATATTGCATTGCAATGTGCTCGGTCGCCAAGCGGCTAGCCAATTCGCCGGCCGCGTGGGCCCCCATCCCGTCGGCAACCACAAACAGATGCCCGCGGTGATAAAACCGCTCGGGGCTTCCCGCCATCAACACCGCCATCGAATCTTGATTATTGGCGCGCCGCATACCGACATCCGTCAGCTGCGAATAGTGAATACCAGGCTTCCAAGATTCCGACACAGATAGTTGACTCGCGTCGAGGTGGTTCAAAGTCATACAGGCCTATATTGTAACCCTCGCATCGTTCAGAGGGTTCAGACGACCCTCCGTTTTTCAGCCCCCAAGAACAAAAACAGTCCGGTCGTCTCGTTTAACCGTTCATTTCTAGACATCGCGGATAAGCGGTGCCTTTCACGCAGTGCTATAATCCGCCCCAACAACCACCCAGCGGTACATCTACATGCCGCCGCGTTACCACGTTTCCGCTGCAAGCTCGATCTCGCTGCAAACCCGATCCGTTGTCGAGAACCGTCATCATCTCGCTGAACGGTTCACAGTGTATCGGTTCGATACACTTACATGTACTCCCCATCGACAATGAATGTCCACTGCGGCCGGGGTGCGACAGTCCGTCTAACCCCACGGACCGATGATGCTTCGGATTCAGTAATATTCGGTCACCCGTTTTGACGGTAATTCGATCACCATCGAAACAACACCGCCGATCGGCGTCGGAGAAACCATCCGGGCTAGGCTGGGCGGCTTCCCGACCGACTAAAATTTTGTCATCCTCGATCCTTGCTGCCCGCCGGGCCGATCACGCAAACAACGCGCATTCGGCTTGCACTTATTCTGGGGGGCTGGCATGCGATTCCTTTTTCTTACGCCAAGCACCCAAACGGCTAGCGACAAGATTTCGATTTCCGTGGCGACACCGACGAAGGCCGCTCGATTGCAATACAGATCTGCGAAACCGTGGAGCGATTTGCCAATTCGCCAACGCTGCAAAACGGTCGCGGCCGCTCGCTTTTTGATCGCTCGCCACGTCGATGATTTGACTCGGCTGTGTGCCAGCCAACAACGCACCGATTCACTCGAAACGGTCACCGCCGAACTCATTCCCTTGTGCGATGCGCTGCACTACCTGGGACGCAAAGGGGCGGCAATTCTACGAACTCGCCGGATCGGCGTGGTCGGACGTCCGCTTTGGATGTGGGGAGTCCACAGCGTGGTGCAGCGGATTCCCCATGGCACCGTGCTGATCCTGGGGACGTGGAACTACCCATTGTTTTTGGTCGGAGTGCAAGTTGCTCAAGCGTTAGCAGCCGGCAATCGCGTGCAACTAAAACCGGCCGAGGGCTGCGAAACGTTGACTCGCCGATTGGTCGAATGTTTCTACGAGGCAGGCGTCCCACGTGACGTGCTGGTGCAACTCGATTCGTCGGTAGAGGCGGCTCGAGAAACACTCGACAACACGTCCACCGATTCCGGCGACCCACGAATCGACCTTGTCGTTTTGACAGGATCGGCGGACACGGGACGAAAGATACTCAAGCAGACGGCGAATTCGTTGACGCCGTCGATCATGGAGCTAAGCGGATGTGATGCCGTCGTTGTGCTGCCCGGCGCGTCCATCCCGCGAGTTTGCGAGTTTCTAAAATTTGGCCTACCCCTCAACAGTGGTGCGACCTGCATCGGCCCTCGACGGATCATTGTCGAAGATTCGCCGCAGGCCGACCAATTGGTAGAAAATCTGTGCCGGCAACTCGAGTCGATTGACACGCCCTTTACAATCCATCCTGCCGCACGCGAACGAGCGACCCAAACGATTACTAACGCCATCGCTGCCGGTGCAATCGATGTCACCGATCGTTTCGATGCCGCGACGTTAGCCTCCAACGGCACGATGCCCCCTTTGGTGCTGGACCACGTCAGCGTCGAGGATGAAATCGCGTCGGCGGATCTGTTCGCCCCGGTGACCAGCGTCATCCGTGTCTCGAAAATCCAAGACGCGGTCGCTGCGATCAATCAAAACCGCTATCGTTTGGCGGCCTCGGTATTTGGTCCCGATCGTGATGCGGTCGCGTTCGCGAATCAGTTGGACGTCGGCTCGGTTGCGATTAACGATTTGATCGCACCAACGGCCGATCCACGCGTACCGTTTGGCGGACGGGGGAACAGCGGATTCGGAATCACTCGCGGTGACGAAGGTTTGCTGGCGATGACGGTGCCGAGAGTGATCAGCCGGCGACGGGGTCGTTTCGCCGCTCATCTGTTGCCACGCAATGAAACAACACGTCACAAAATGCCGATCCTGCTACAACTACTGCATGCCAAAGGCATGGCCGCCCGCTGGCGAGCGATGCGGCGACTGATCTCGTGACGCGGGCCTAATCGTCAACGCGGGCCTAATCGTCAACGCGGTCCTAATCGTCAACGCGGGCCCACCGCCATCAGTGCACGTCGTAGCCATTTACAAACACTACATCAGTCGCCACCTCCGTTTTTGATTCCTGCTGCACCTCGTTTTTCAAAGAATCCAAGCATCATGAGTGCCACAACCATAACAGAGTCCAAGGTAATCGTGATCGGTGGCGGATTAGCGGGGCTGGGGGCGGCGTGTGTGTTGGCCGCGCGAGGACACCGCGTCACGGTGCTTGAGAAAAACGATTGGCTCGGAGGCAAAGCGGCCGTGCTCAGCGAAGAGGGGTTTCGGTTCGACATGGGACCGACCATCGTGACGCTGCCGAGTGTGCTGCGACGGATCTTCACCGAAGCGGGGCGAAACATGGATGATTACCTCAACATGGTTCCGCTCGATCCACAGTGGCGCTGCTTCTTTGAAAAGGACAATCACGGCGAGCAAAACGTGCTCGATTTGGTGGCGGATGTCGATACGATGGCGGCGAACATCGACCAGTTCAGCGGAGCGTCCACCGATGGCGCCGGCTACCGCAATTTCATGTCAATCAGCGAAAAACTGCATGGCGTTTCCGATCGTTTCTTCTTTTGGCGAAGCGTCGGTGGTTTGCGAGACACGATGCAAGTCGGCGGCGCGTTTTCGGCGGCCGTGCTAAGCGATGTGATGGCGCTACGCATGGGCAAAAGTGTCGCTTCGGTGGTTCGCCAACACGTCAGCGACGCACGTGTCGCTCAAATGATGGACCATTTCACTCAATACGTCGGCTCGTCTCCCTACGCGTCACCCGCGGTGCTTTGTGGGATCGCGCACATGCAAACCGACGAAGGCATTTGGTACCCGATCGGCGGTACCCGCGCTGTCCCCGAAGCGTTGACCCGATTGGCCGAGGAATTGGGGGTCACGTTTCGCACCGGAACCGACGTGATGCGAATCACCACTTCGTCGCCGCGACCGGGGAAATCAACACACGTCACCGGTGTTGTCACCGCAACGGGAGAAACAATTGCCTGCGATGCGATCGTTAGCAATTGCGATGCTGTGCGGACGTATCGAGAACTGCTCGACGGCACGCCCGAATCGATCAAGTTTGGCAAAGCCGATCGCCACGAACCGGCCTGCAGTGGCGTGGTGTTGTATCTCGGACTGAACCGCCGTTACTCGCAACTGCTGCATCACAATTTTGTCTTTTCGCGCGACCCAGAGACCGAGTTTGACTTTATCTACAACCGCGGCGAGCCGGCGCCGGATCCGTCGGCCTACGTCTGCGCCCCGGCGATCAGCGAACCGAACGTTGCCCCACCGGGCTGCGAAGCGTTGTATGTCTTGGTGCACACACCCTATTTGCGTCCCAACCACAATTGGCACGCGATGTTGCCGGCGTACCGCGAAACGATTTTGAACAAATTGGAATCGGCAGCAGGAATGGGCGGAATTCGCGACGCGATCGTCTACGAATCGGCGCTGACGCCCGAAGACATCCATCATCGCTACCGCGTGCTCAACGGAGCGATTTACGGATTGGCAAGCCACGGCAAGTACTTGGGTGCGTTCAAACCTGCCAATCGCCGCCGTGACATTTCGGGCTTGTATTTGGCAGGCGGTGCGGCTCATCCCGGTCCCGGCATGCCGATGGTGTTGATGAGCGGGTGGATTGCGGCGGATTCGCTAGACACCGACACGCAACCCGAAACCGTCGGCGCCGGCGGTTCCGTCAATGCTGGCGAGAGCCGACGCTGAGGCACGCTTGCTCCAACCACCGAAAAAAAAATCAGAGGCGAAAAACAATCGCGAGACAGTGGGGAACCAAACCCGCCAGTCGAGAATGGGTTAAAATTTAGCGACAGACGCTGCCCTATTCTCTTTTCGAACACGCTGAACGTTTGAACGCCTTCAATTCACATCATCGTGGACTCGTCATCGCTGCCGCTGTTGCGACGGCTATCTTTGTCATCGACTGCAATGTCGAGCGAAATCTGGCGATCAGCGTGCTGTACATCGTGGCTGTCTGGATCGCCTACGCGACGCATCGCCGAAGCGTTGTTTTAATCGCCGCCGCGGTATGCAGCCTGCTGACGCCGCTGGGATGGTACTTATCGCCCGGCGATGCCGGTGGAATCGACGCGGTTTGGAACCGAGTGCTGTCGCTGCTGGCGATTTGGATTACCGCCGGGCTGTGTTGGAAAGCGTTGTCACTGGATGCTCAACGCAATACTAGCAATTTGCTTGGTGAACACTTGCAGCAGGAATTGAAGTCAGAACACCATCGCTTCACCGAGGTGCAAGAACGCTGCAAATTGACGATCGACGCGGCCTTGGACGCGGTGGTCATGATCGACCAAAACAGCCAAATCATTGGATGGAACAAACAAGCCGAACTGACATTCGGTTGGGCGCGTTCCGAGGCACTCGGGCAATCGATGGCCGAATTGATCATCCCCGATCGATTCCGCGAAGAATATCTCCGTTGTCTGCAACGTTTTGAACAAGATGGCGACGGCACGACCATGGATCAACGCATGGAAATGTCGGCGCTGCGTCGTGACGGCGAAGAGTTTCCGATTGAATTGAGCATCATCTTGCTTCGCTGCGACGATGACCACCAATTTAGCGTCTTTATCCGTGACATCACCGAACACAAAGCGACCCTCGAGGAACTTCGCAAACGCGATCAGCAAATCACGACGCTACTGAACTCAACCGCCGAAGGCATCTACGGCATCGATCTGGAAGGCCGCTGTACGTTTGCCAATACAACCTGTGCCCGGTTGCTTGGCTACGACACGCCTGAGGAATTGTTTGGCGCGAACATGCACCAATTGATTCACCATTCGCGAATCGATGGCACGCCCTATGCACAGTCCGATTGCCAGATTTATCAGGCGTTTCGTAAAAACGAAGGGGTGCATGTGGACGACGAGCACTTTTGGCGAAAGGACGGCACCTCGTTTTCGGTCGAATATTGGTCCTATCCGGTCCATGTCGAAGGCGCGCTCGGCGGTTCCGTGGTGACCTTTGTCGATACGTCCGATCGAAAACGACGCGAGCATCTGCAAACGAAACGGTACGAAGAGCTCGAAGGCCGAGTCGCACTACACGACCAAGAGTTGGTTGCGATGCGGGACCGCTTGGATCTGGCACTCGAAGGCGCCAATGTGGGGCTGTGGGACTGGGATGCGGTCACCGACGAAGTCTATTTTTCCAAAACCGCCAAGACCCAGCTGGGATATGATGCCGAGATGCCGTGGACGCATTTTCGTGATTGGGAAACTCGACTACATCCCGATGATCATGACGAGGCGTTGCAGTGCGTCAAGAAATACTTTCAAGAACGCGGGGAGGTTTACCAGTCGACGTTTCGGCTGCGCTGCGAGAATGGCACCTACCGCTGGATTTTGTCACAGGGGCATGGCGAGTTCGACGAATCCGGCAAACCACTGCGTTTGATCGGCGTGCATATCGACATTCACGAACAGATCGAAAACGAAAAGATCCTGGAATGGCTCAACGGCGAGCTGTCGCGAACGATCGACGCGTTGCATTCGAGCAACATCGATCTTCAGCAATTTGCCTACGTCGCTTCTCACGACCTGCAGACGCCGCTGCGGGCGATCGCCAATTTTGCCCAATTCCTACAAGATGATTATGCGGGAAAACTGGATGCGACCGCCGACGATTATCTGCAGCGGATCGTCCAGGGGGCTCATCGGATGCAACAGTTGATTCGCGATCTGTTGGGCTATTCACGCGTCGAATCCCGAGCGGCTCCGTTCCAACCAACGTCCCTGAATGATGCGTTTCAGGATGCCCTAGAGATGTTAAGTTCATCGATCGCCGAGACGGGGGCTCGCGTGACCCGCGATGAATTGCCTACGATTCAGGCCGATAAGTCGCAAATGTCTCAATTATTGACCAATTTGATTGGGAACGCCGTGAAATATCATGGCGACAAACCGCCCGAGGTTCACGTTTGGGCTGAAACCAACGACGAATTTCACACGCTTTTTGTGCGAGACAACGGCATCGGCATAAGCCCGCAGCATCACGAACGCGTGTTCGAAATTTTTCGCCGCCTGCATACTCAAACCGCGTACCCGGGCACCGGAATTGGACTGGCCGTTTGTCGCCGAATCGTCAACCGCCATGGCGGTGATATTTCAGTAAAATCCCAAGAAGGCAAAGGAAGCACGTTCGTGTTTACGATCCCCGTGAACCAACCTGAAGTCGATGAATTCGACGCCGACAACCCGGATGCGATCAGCATCGGACACGACAAGGCGCTGAGGGACGTATGAAAATCGCGGATAGTGGTCGACCAGCCGAAGTGTTGTTGGTCGAAGACAACGAAGACGACGTCATCATCACACGACGTGGGTTCAACAAATCGGACCTGCCGGTCAATCTTCATCGCGTCGAAAATGGCGAAGAGTGTATGCAGTTTCTTCGCAAAACGGGTCAATACGCCGATGCGCCGACTCCCGATCTGATTCTGCTCGATCTGAACATGCCGGTCAAAGATGGCCGCGAGGTGCTGTCGGAAATCGTCGCCGACGAGCAGCTGCGGCGGCTGGCGGTCGTCGTGCTGACGACCTCGGAATCCGACCAAGACCTGTTGACGATGTATGACTTGCGATGCAGTTCCTACATCCTGAAACCGGTCGATTTCAAAGAATTCCAGCAAGTGATCAAGTACATCGGCGAGTACTGGTTCACGATCGTCGTGCTGCCCAACGGCCGATCCGAATAAAATCGGTTCATCGTTGGAGTGATCGTGTTTCGGCGGTATCAGCCACCACACCGCTCTGATTGCGTTTGCTAGCCGCGCGGCGCGAGCCGCCCGGTCAAAATCGAACGCTTTCCTCGCCGCAACCGGACAGCTCGCGCCGTGCCGCTGCCGAAGTTAATGGCATTGCCCGCGTCGCAGCGATTTCATCGATCGTTGCTCTTACGACCTGCCCCCTGTCATCTCGAGCCAAAATCGTCAGAATCAAACACTCATCGTCTCTGAAGAATCCCCGCTGTTTCCGTTCTTATCTATGTCCTCTGCTTCCCCTCGCGGCGTGTTTATTGTCATTGACGGCATTGATGGCGCCGGAAAATCGACCCAAGTGCAACGGTTGTGTGACTCGCTGCGGACACAGGGGTTTCGCGTGACCCAGTCTCGTGAACCGACCGATGGGACGTGGGGAAAAATGATTCGCAACAGCGCAACGACGGGCCGTTTGTCGCTCGAAGACGAACTTCGAGCGTTTGTCGAAGATCGACGTGAACACGTTTCCACGCTGATCCAACCCGCACTTGCCGACGGCCAAATCGTCGTTGTCGATCGCTATTTTTATTCAACCGTCGCCTACCAAGGCATCCGGGGCGCCGACACCGACGCGCTGCTTGCGGAGATGAGGACCGAGTTTCCAATCCCCGATTTGACATTGTTCTTTGATTTGCCGGTCGCGGTGGCACTACAGCGGATCTCGGAAACACGCGGCGACGCACCCAATGAATTTGAACAAGAGGAAGCGCTCACCGAAATCCGTAAATCATTTCATCACATGGCCGAGCGATGTGACGAAGTGGAACTGCTTGACTGCACCCCATCGATGGACGTGGTTGCGGCCAACATCGCATCCCGCGTCGATCAAGTCCTTGCGTCGCGTTAGTAGCCCGACTCACGCGAAGGCTCGCTAGATCGCGTTGCGAGTGTAAATCCGCCGCCGCACCGTCCGAGCGACGATGATCACGGGAATCCCCAACACCATCGCCCACGGCAAGACGGCGGTCAGTGCAATCAACACGTTTTCACCGAGTTGACGTAGCGAACGCAGCGATCCACCGAACGCGGTTGCGATGCGGTCGGTGAACGTAGGTGCCGCCGGCGGGACATACTCTTTTTCTTCGCGAACGTCGATCGTCACCGTTGCCAGCGATGTGCGATCGGCAAGCAATCGCAATCGACCTTCCATGCGTTCGATTTCTTCTCGCACACGAGCCAATTCACGCTCGATTTCCAAAACGTCCGACAACTTGCCCGTCCGCTCTGCTAACATCGTGATGATCCGTTCTTCGAGTTTGCGATTGTTTCGCACACGAGCCTCGACGTCGACATATTCCTCGGTCACGTCCTGAGCGTCCTCGCGACGTGATTCGGCAAATCCCAATCCGCCGACACCACTGACAAATTCGTGATAGCGATCAACCGGAACGCGAACGACCCACGTCCCGCTTTGCCGATCGTTGTAGCGGCGATCGGTTTGGCTTTTGGAAATGAACCCGTCGACGGATTGGACCAACCGAGGCAGCGAGGTTTCGAACTCGCTGTATGTCTTGACGATCAATCCAAGCGAAGTGTTGTAGATGATGCGGCGTTTCGCCTTCTCTTTTTCAACGGATTGTTCGTCGGAGCCTTCCTCGTCTCTCTGTAAAGTCGAATTTGTAACATTCGCCAAACTTTGGCCCTGGCGACTCACCGCGTCTGCGGTGGCGGCGAGATCCGAATCGACCGCCGCCGATGATTCGATCATGTCCATCTTGCCTGAAAATCGCGAATTCGGATTCTCACCACATCCCACCACCATCAGGGCAAACGTGGTGACGATCAGCAGGTGATTCCAGAAAATGTCGTGTCGAATTGGCATCGTCGTGCTTTCTCGCTTTGTCATGGCAAGTTCAATACGAGCACCCCCAACGCGGGAGCGTCAATAGTACGACGAGGGACTCTCCCCTGCGGATTTTAAAAACCGAATGAAAGTGCAAAGAAGTTTCAGGTTTCTTCGCACTGAACAATTGGGGGCTTGGGTGACATGCCGATTCCTGCTGGGGTAAAAACCAAGGCAAGCAGATAACCGCACCGCTAGAACACACCCTTTTCCGAACGCACGCACCATGATCGATATGACACTTGGCCGAAGCCGCTGTTCCATCCTTGTCACCGGATGTCTTGTTCTCGCGTTAGGTTCCGCGTTATCCGCTAACGCACAGCAGAATCAAGCTCATCACTGGGATTTTTCACCCGCGTCACTCAATGGGACGACGCTTTCTGCCCTTCAAGGCGAAATCCGTTTAACGCTGCCCCATTCGGATTCGATCGACAAGGACGCTCCGTTTGGTTGGATCAAGAAGGCATCGAGTTTCATTGAAATTGACACGCCCAATCAATCCGCAATCCTTCCGAAATCGGCGTTCAGCATTTCCGCATGGGTTCGGACGGACAAGTTTTCCGATTGGACCGGAATCATCAGTGCCATCGAAGACAATGGCGGTGAAGAATACGGGTGGATGCTGGGGTTGCAGGGCAGTTCGTTCACCTTTGCGTTGGCAAGCACGCAATCGGATGATGGAAACGGACTGCTGACGTATTGCAAAGCACCGCTGTCTAGTCTGGCGGGTCGCTGGTCATTGGTGAGTGCCACCTATGACGGTGACACGATGCGATTGTTCGTCGACGGCAAATTGGTGAATCAATCGTCGAAACAAAAAGGCGACGTGCTGTATCCGAAGCAAGGCGTACGGTTGGTCATCGGCGCCTATGTCGACCAAGACGAGACGCATCCGTTAAACGGACGCATTGGCGAATGCTGGATTACTCCCGTGGTATGGTCGCCCGACGCGGTGCAAAAGCTTTACACCGTCGGACGGGAACGATATCCCGATACACCACTTATCCAGCACGATCCACTTGATGGGTTTGCCGTTCGCCGCTTCGAAACGGAATCCGAAGACGATTCGGAATCCGCTCGGTTGCCCAATGCCCAGCTGATCGCGCCGGCCGGTGACACTTTGATGTATCCGGCTCGACCGGTGGACGCTGCAATCTCGAGTGACAATGCGGTGATCGCGGTCAAAGACAATGTTGCCGTCGTGTTTCTTGATGCCAAGACTTGGACGGTCATCGATCGTCTGCCCTTTCCTGATGGCGGTGCGTCGATGCATGGGATCGTTTTTGCCGCGGATGGCAAAACGCTGTGGGCCACCAACGCGCAGCAGTCGTTGTTCGAAGCCACCAAGAAAGCCAATCGATGGATGTGGACACGAGTGATCGCACTTCCCGGTTCCGATGGCGGGCATTCGCATCCCTGCGGCATCGCCCACGACGCAGATCGTGATCGTTTGTACGTTTGTTTATCACGCAACAACACGGTTGCCGAGATCGATTTGAACACGGGGCAGCTATTGCGAGAAATTCCTGTCGGTGTCGCTCCTTATGATGTCGTGCTGTTACCTCAGCAGCAATCATTGATCGTCAGCAATTGGGGAGGCCGTCATCCACGCGATGATGAAAAATCAGCACCGTCGAGTGGCACTGATGTGTTAGTCGACGATCGTGGCGTCGCCAAGAGCGGTACGGTCGGACGTGTCGATTTGGCATCGGCGGTGCAAGTTCGCGAGGTCCACACAGGGCTGCATCCCGCCGACCTCGAACTCGCTGCGGATGGCGAAACAATTTATGTCGCCAACGCGAACTCGGACACCGTTTCCATGATTCGCACTTCGGACATGTCGATACTGCAATCGATTGTGGTCCGTCCTGACCCAAATTTGCCGTACGGTTCCGCGACGAATGCCTTGGCGCTCTCCGATGACGGGCGGACGTTGTACGCAGCCAATGGCGGAAACAATGCGATCGGCGTGCTCAAACGCAACGATACCGACACCGCCTGGAGTTTGACCGGATTCATTCCCACCGCCTGGTATCCTGCGGCAGTGGTTTTCGCCGACGAATCGATTTTTGTTGCCAATACCAAAGGAATCGGATCGCGAAACAACGCCGATCCCAACAAATTCAGTGTCAAGCAATTTTTGGGTGTTGTGTCCAAAGTCGCGGTTCCAACGGACACCGAGCTTGCCCAATACACCGAAGATGCACGGCGGTTGATCCAAGTCCCGCGGATGTTGCGTCAACAAATCCAATCCGAGCGAACCAAGGTGGTCGCTCCGGTCGCGGTTCCCAAACAAGTCGGACATCCCAGTTTGATCAAACACGTGGTTTATGTGATCAAAGAGAACCGGACTTATGACCAAGTGTTGGGGGATTTGCCGCAAGGCGATGGCGAGCCAAAACTCTGTGATTATCCTCGCGCGATCACCCCCAACCATCATCGTTTGGCTGAGCAATTTGTACTGCTCGACAATTTTTACTGTAACGGTGTGAACAGCTCCGACGGACACTCCTGGGCCACCGAAGGTAATGTCACCGACCACTTGGAAAAATCGTTTGGCGGGTTTACGCGAAGTTACTCGTTTGGGGATGATCCGCTGAACTATAGCAGCACCGGATTTGTCTGGGACAACGTTCTGCTACACGGTTTAAGTTTTCGTAATTACGGCGAGATGGATTACGCAGGTACGATTCCCGAAGACGCGTCCTTTAGCCAAATCTACGAGGATTTCAAATCGGGCACTCACAAGATTGGATTTACCAAGTCGATCGGTATCGAGACGCTGGCGCGATACAGTTGCCCCAGCTATCCCGGTTGGAACATGCGGATTCCCGACGTCTTGCGTGCGAAGGCGTTCATTGATGAATTGCAAATCGCCCAGCGAAAAGGTGAATGGTACGACTTTATGATTGTCTATCTACCGCAAGACCATACATCGGGTATGTCTTCAGGAATGCCTCATCCACAGGCTCATATGGCAGACAATGACTTGGCACTCGGCCAAGTGGTCGAGGCGATTTCGAAAAGCCCATTTTGGAAGGAAACTGCGGTCTTTGTCGTCGAAGATGATCCGCAAGCCGGTTACGACCACATCGACGGACACCGTAGCGTATGCTTGGTCGCAAGTCCGTACACTCGGCGTGGAGCCGTCGTCAGCAATTTCTATAACCAAACTTCGGTGCTGCACACCATGCAGCGGATTCTGGGATTGCCGCCGATGAATCAAATGGATGCTACCGCGCCGATCATGTTTGATTGCTTCCGTGACACCCCTGATTTCACTGCGTACGAATCCGTGGTTCCCGAAACGCCGCTAAACAAGATCATGAGTGGCCCAGAGGCTTATCCCGAAAATATGAAGAAATGGTTCGTCGCGACTGCCAACGAAGATTTCGAGGGCTTTAACCGTGCAGACGAAGACACGTTGAACCGAATTTTGTGGCATGCCGCTCGTGGCGACGACGTGCCTTATCCCGCTGAATGGGCCGGTGCCCACGGCCGCGGGCTGAAGCAACGAGGGCTGATGATTAGCGAAGATGACGACGACGACTGAGACCAATCAGCGACAATCGACGGCTATTCGGCGAGGCGATATCGTCCACCGTTTGTCCGACATACCGCCCCCCCGCTGAGCACACTTTACTCGTTCCAAGCCGCACAATCGGTCCAAAGTACCAGCGGCGCGAACTGATTCACTCCGTTCGGCAAGCTCAGCGGCATACCGCTGCAAATCACGTCGCATGCTTTGAACTGAGTGACTACCGTTTTTTGCGTCACGAATTCCGTCATTGGATTCGGCGATTGCTTTCCAACGTCTCTGCCGCTTTGAACTTAATGCCCACGTCTCCACCTTCTGCCGCCCAAACGCCTCAATCCCAAACGGCTCTGCCGCTTGCGGCTGCGTCGACGTCCGCTGCGCGGCCGGTCGAGGTGTTGGATGGCAAAATCATGATCGTCGATCATGAGCCGGTGAACGTCTTGGTAGCCAAGAAACACCTGCAAGCGGCCGGATATAGCAATTTTGAAACGACCGTCGATACCGCCAACGCGTTACAATCGATCATTGCCGCCGGCCCCGACGTCTTGTTGCTCGATGTGAACATGCCCAATGCGAACGGCATCGAGATCCTGCGTGAACTGAGGAATCGTCCGGGATTCCGCCATCTTCCCGTGCTGATTCTGACCGCCAATGACGACGCGTCGGTCAAACTGTCTTGTTTGGAACTTGGGGCCACGGACTTTTTGATCAAACCCGTCGATCCGATGGAATTGGCACCTCGTGTTCGCAATGCGCTACAGAACAAGTGCTTCCAAGACCAACTGCAACACCACACCGAAGACCTCGAAGAAACAATCCAGCAGCGTACTGCGGACTTGGAACGTTCACGCCGCGAGGTGATCTATTGTTTGGCTCGCGCTGCCGAGCTGCGGGACAATGACACCGGAAATCACGTGATTCGTGTTGGTCGGTTTGCAGGATTGATTGCAGGCCAATTGGGACTGCCCGATTGGTATGTCGAAGACATTGAACTTGCTGCCCAGCTTCACGATGTGGGTAAAATCGCAGTTCCCGATGCGATTCTGCTGAAACCCG
Organism: Novipirellula caenicola; assembly: GCF_039545035.1. NCBI lineage: Bacteria > Pseudomonadati > Planctomycetota > Planctomycetia > Pirellulales > Pirellulaceae > Novipirellula > Novipirellula caenicola. The sequence continues at coordinate 33,987 of NZ_BAABRO010000022.1, read as the reverse complement.
GTCGATTGATGCCAAGCGAATTTGCCGTGATTCAAACGCACGTCAAATTGGGTCACCAAATCATCAAACCACATACGATCAACGATGGCAGTTCACGGCGTCGATCGTCTTATGAAGAATGCCCCATCGAGCGTGATAGTGGATCGTTGATGCGATTGGCTGCCAGCATCACTCAAACCCATCACGAGAAATTCGACGGCTCGGGTTACCCGCTCGGTTTGGCTGGCGAAGACATTCCACTTGAAGGCCGCATCACCGCGGTCGCAGACGTTTACGATGCATTGGCATCCGAACGTCCCTACAAGAAACCGATGCCGCGTGAGAAATGTTTCTCGATCCTCGAAGAGAGCCGCGGCAGCCACTTTGACCCCCGAGTGCTGGACGCCTTTTTCGCTGCGGTTCCCGAGATTTTGAAGGTCCAAGCTGAGTACCGAGACCATTACAACCACGATGCCGCCCCCGACGCCGGGTCCGCTTAACAAACGCCAGTCGGGCCGAACGGGTGGCATTTTGAGCTACCAGTTATCCTGAACCAACAATTCACCGTCGGCACGATCGCCGAGTTGTGTGAACAATGCGGGGTCAATCGTTTGGCTCAAAAATCGTGTCGAACCGTCTGCGAAACCAAAGTTTCCGCCGCCTTGGTGCGCGCTCCCAAAACCGCCGACTTTGAGCGACCCCAGTTCACGATCGCTTTGAAGGCTGAGATCAAAAAAGCGATTAGGACCTTCGATCTTCGAGCCCGTATTACGAAGCGTCGCTCGGGTGCCGGAACACCATCCAAGTGAATTGCGGTAAGGAATCATTTCGCCGATCATGATGGTTTGCGAGCTGCCGTCACGAATATCGCTGTATCTCAAATGGCTGTTTAGAAACAGCATCCCATTGTTGTTCGAGTCGATCGGAGCCTCGACCGAATGATGGCATCCTGCATAGTTGGATATCGCCGCATATCCCGGTTCCATGCTGTCGTCTAGCGGAATCGAGAAGTCGGACTTCGCCGATGGAAACGATGGGCACATATACGTGGCAATGTTTCTCACCCGTACCGGGCTATTGACCGTGGCATAGACACCGGCTTCCAGGTCAAAGTGCTCGAACATGCTCTGCTGTTCGATGAACGGCAATATCTGCACCATCCAACTAATGTGCTTGCCAATCGGCTCGTTCCGCACGGGGCCGGTTTCGCTGATCACTCCGGCCGGCAACCGCTCGTGACTGAAATCGTGATGATGCACCGAGAGTCCGATCTGCATCATGTTGTTCAGACACGAAGATCGGCGAGCCGCCTCGCGGGCCGCCTGAACGGCGGGCAACAGCAACCCAACCAAGACTCCGATGATCGCGATCACAACCAACAATTCCACGAGGGTGAATCCGCTGGTTGAGCGGTTGGTGGCGAACCTCCGCTGCGAGCAAACGTCGGGAATTGCAGCAGAGGAAAATGTCGAGTCGAGCCGATTGGTTGTTCGTATATGCATGTTTCTACTCATCATTGGTATCTGCAGATTGAGGATTCGATTTTGAAACTTGGAACGTGTAACTTTTTTGTGTGCGGGTCGCGATTTCCATCGCAGGGCTGTCGACCGATCGCGCCAACGTCGCAACCACGTCGACCGAAACCAGATTTGATGCGTCGTCATCACTAGTGGCCGCAGTGACGCTAATTTCGACGTTGGCTTTGGCATAACGCGAGTTCTCAAACGCGGGGTTCCAATTTTCGCCTTCGTATTGATCATCGGCCGCAATCTGGGCGATGGCACGATTGATCCCCGCATCCAACAACCACTCGGTTTGCATCGTTTGATGTCGACGTACGGTTTCACGCTGGCCACGCACCGCCGATGCCACGCTGGTCATCACCAGCGTTGACACCACGATCAAACAAACAAGCGTGCAAATAAGCACGATACCGCGACGCGAGGTTTGGTTGCGACCACCTCCGGACGCAGGGGCGTAAGTGGAAAGACGTCTCATGGCGACTCCTGGGCACGTGTCATAGCATCGTCGCGATTGCCAAGGTCCACTAACGGACGGTAGCGACCGGCGGTCGCAGTGATTTGGCGATCCACACGGTCCGAGTAACCACGCTGATCAGGAACGAAGCGGATTTCAAGCGTTGCTTGCTGCTGATCTTGCTTCTTAGAAAACGTTGCGACATACGATTCGGCTAGCGTGTAACTTTCCCGTCGCACCTCGTCGCGATCGCGTTGTTCAATGCGAATCACCTCATTTCCCTGGCTCTGATAGTCCACCGTGTGTCCGTCATTTCGCACCACGACAAACGAATCCGCTGTATTTTGGACCTCTTCGCTGTGATGCACATCCCAGCGAAATTGTTCGACGAGACGCTGCGAATCACGATCATGACTGGCACGTTCGCTTGAGATGTTGGACATCGTCATCGTCTGATGAACCAATCCGATCGCTAACGCCATCAGCGTACTGCCGGCGGCCATCGAAACGACCAATTCAATTAAGGTGTGTCCTTGCTGATGTCGCTTCATAGATCGTCCTCGCTTTTGATCCAACCCACCAATGTCAAAGGATCTGGATCGCCGACGCGTTTCCAGTCGATCGATAGATGCAATTGCGTTTCGTTGTTGCTGCGAACGATTTCTGCTTCCATCACGGCCTCAGGAAGCAACGTCCGCGCGGCGTCGGACACCGTAACCGCTTCGGCTTGTTTTTCGAGTTCTTCGGTCGGCAATGCGATCAACCGTTCCATGTGATTGTTCAATTCATCAAGTGCCATTTGGCGATGCCGCGTCTGTTGCCACAATCGTCCACAGCGAACCGTTAACGGAGCGACCATGCCGACGCCGCTGACCACCAAGGTCGCGGTAACCATCAGTTCGAACAACGTAGCCCCGCTACGCCGACGAGGTCGCCCACGTTGGTGTTGCCGGACGTTTTGTCTGGTAAAACTGTTCATAATTCAAATTGAGGCTTCGAAACAAAATAGGTCAGCTGAATCAGGAACTCAAAGAACCCCACGCACACTAATACGACGATGGACGCGACCAGGATGATCAAAACAGGATGCACAAGGCTCAGCCACCGCTCACAACGACGATCAAATTGCTCGTGTTTCCACTGTCCCAGACGCCGCAGCATCCAACTGATTGCCGGCTTTGAATTCAGCCGTGTGATCGCATTCGCCTCGGCCGCGGTGATTAGCCGCGCTTCGGCCATGCTGCTCCATAAATCGGCACCTTGTTCGACTTCGTTGCGAACCAGTAACAAACGTTGACGAATGCGTGGATCAAAGTGATAGCGGGCGAGCGTTGACACCGCACTGGGCATGGGACGCCCGGCATCAATGCTGTCGGCCAACACACGCAATAGTTCCGCATTGCGTCCGGTCGCGTTTGCCGATGGGAACATTCGACTGGCGAATCGGCGAAGCATGCTAGAAAGTGGACTAAAGACAATTACCACCGCAGCAATAAAAGCGAGCCCCAACCACATCCCGGCATTGGAAACAAACGCACTGACGTTTTTCAGCAGATGAAACGTCCATGGAAGCACAAATTCACCATCCGCATCCCCGACTTCACCGACCATTTCCAAAAGCATTGGAACCAAACTGATCAGCACCAACAACAAGATCGGCGTCATCACGATCGCGATGATGGCTCCGTAAATCACAATTTGCCGCAGATGCGATTGGCGGCGGTTGAGAGATTCGTCGTGGTGTTGTGCCATCCGCGCGAGTGTTTGCGGCAACGTGCCGTTTTGGGTCGCCACACGGATCGCCAACACTGCGTCCTGGGTCAGCACGCTCGGCGTCTGCTCGAGCGCCTCGATCAGCGAACTGCCTTCGCCAAGCCGTTTTGCCAGCCGAAGCAGACGTCGACGATAAGAACCACGATGCTCTTGAGCCAGATTCCCAACGACTCGCCACATCTCCAGACGCTGGGACATTGCCACCGCCAACATTCGAATCAGCGATTGCTGGCACATGCTGCGAGTGTCACTGGGCCACCACGGCGTTAACTTCCACCGCCGGCTCCAGGTGTACCAAGCATTCAAGATTGAGTCGATCATTAGGACAACCCCGATACGAGACTAACGAGGGGTGTGAACAGCGAAAACACGACGAACACCACCACCGCGGCAACCAGAACCGTTGCAACCGGTGACGCAATGCCGCTCATCCAATCGACTCGCGTCCGTGCCCGTTGGCGATACATCGTCGATATTTCACGAAGCACGACGGTGTTGGGTTTTCCGTCCTGCGCGAACGACAGCACATCGATCACATTCGCAGGCAATTGATGTGACACCGAGGATTTGTGCAGCGGCGTCGAGCCTTGATTCGCATGATTCGCGAGATGGACGGCAAGATTGCGTAAATGCCGGTTGCCACATGTCTGTCCGGCGAACCACAACGACTCGGGGACCGACGCGCCCATCTCGAGCATCTCGGCCAATTGGTTCACAAACTTGGCCATTGCCGCCACGCTGCCGGTGTTTCCCGCTGCAAAACGCCCAAACAAACGCAGCCCCAAGGAAAAGCGAAGGCACAGCTGGTAGACGCCAAACACGGCGGCGAAGGCTGCCACAATAACCGCCAATGCGGTCAAGGGATCACTCGTGATCGATTCACTAATCCAAATCAACAAAAGCGTGGGAGCGGGGAGCTGTAATCCGAACTCGTCATACATTTTCGCAAAGGACGGAACCACGGTGAAAGCCAACACTATTAACACGATCAACGCGAGCGACACAACAATCGTTGGATACAACATCGCAAAGCGGAACTGGGACCGCGAATCGGATTCGGCGTTGGCATACGCGACGGCATTCATCATGACGGCGGCACGAGACGATTTTCCGCTGGACGCACTGGCGTGGGTCAACCACACCGCGGCCGCGGGATCACTCAGCAATTCGTTTGCCGAAGCTCCTGCTCGCAGCCGATCAACCAAATGGACCAACTCTCGGCGGCTCTTGCCACGTGGCATCTCGTCGGCGACGGCTGCCAGTACCGCAATCAGTTCATCGCGATGCAACAGCATGTGATCCACATGCTTGCGTATCGTTGACTCGGGAGATGGGACGTAAATTGGCATTGCAAATGATGATGGTGATGGAAGAGCGTCAATGACCGGCTAGTAACACAAGACTCATGATTGGGAGTAAGCGTTTCACGTGAGTGCCAACACGCCGAGAAAATGGACCCAAGGCAAAAACAGCGACAACGCATAGATCAGCACAATGATTCCTCCCACCACGGCGGTGGCAATCGAAGGCACAAGGAATCGCCAAACGGCCGCTGAACGCTCGGCCTTTTGCCGATACATCGCGGCAACAAATCGCAGCACTTCGCCACGAGACGGTTCATCCACGCCTTCACCAAGTGCCCATCGCAGCAGCGGCGCCGCATCGACGCCGTCCTCTGCGGCTGTATCCGCGGAGGACTCCGCTGGGGTGTGGACATCGCAAATGACAAGGGCGTCTGACAGCGGGATTCCCCGTTGGATCAAACCCGCCATCTGCTCGGCCAACTGCGAATTCTTGATGGCACGCCGATAGCCTTTCCCGCCTGGAACCGCAGACCATTGCAAATGATCGCCGAACGCTCGCCACGCGATGTAACCGATTGCTACCAGGATCAATAAAACCGGTAACCAAACGGCCATCCAATCACGTAGCGTTTCCACCAGCGAAAGCGCGGAACCTTCCTGAATTCCCATGTCCTGGTAAAACGATTCGAGCTGTGGCGTGGTAAACGAAAGCGTGAATACAAACGCCAGCAGCGCCAACACAACAAGGATGGACAATTGAAACAACCATTGACTGACATTTCGTTTCAACACTCGCTGCGACCGCGCTGCCGCCGTCGCGGCATCCAGCGCCGCCGCGGAATCTCCGGTGCGCAGCAGCGTTAACAGCGACTGGCGATATTGCGGCGAGATCGCTGCATCCTCGGCAATCGCCGCTTGCACCGTATCACCGCGTGCGACACGCACCCCGATTCTGGCGTTTAGCTGAGAAACCGTCTCGTCAACCGATTGCGGCGTCGCTTCGGAATGAATAGCGACCGGCAGCCCCGAGTCGGCTATCGACACGAGCTGTTCATTGAATTCGACTATCTGATCAAACTCAGTCACTTGACAGTTCGTCCCGCATCGAAAGGAGGAAAGAGAATGGTAGCGATGGATTAACGGTAATAGCGCAGCGTCACCGCAGACGATGAGTGAGTGTCATGAACGGCGGTCATTACGCAGCGTGATCGGTGCCGAAGATCATCGCGGCAAGCGAAACCGGCTTGCCTGGGTTTGCCGCAATTGGCTGAAGGCCTCACACATGCCCCATTGGGGACCAATATCCGATCGTCTCGACAGCTCCGCCGCCTTGCGATGCACCTCGACGGACGTCGGACCGCTGAAACGCGATTGATAATCGCCCAGCAACTCGACGAGGGGTGATGCCAGACAAAACATCAGTAGGACGCAGACGAAAAAGCCGCCCATGCGTCGCTCTAACAAGGTGTCGTCACAGACGCTTCGCGCCGCCTCGAGCGTCCGAGGACGCAAGTCATCGGAAACACGGACATAGCTGCCCGCTGCCCGAATCCGTTGTTCGATTTCATCAAAACCCTGGTTGTCGTTACCAAAGTCCACGTCATGATGCGACTCACTCATAAGCGACCTCCGCATCGTTGGCATGGAGTTTGTCGGCCAATTTTCCGATCGCGTAGCGATAGCGACTCGCCGCAGTGGACGGAGTGATTTCCAGCACCGATGCAATCTGAGCAAACGTCATCTCTTCCCAGATCTTCAGCACAACGACTTCGCTTTGTTCCGCCGGCAGCGTCCGCATCGCAGCCCAAACAGCGCGATGCTGGTCTTCGAGTTCAATCGAATCGACGACGCGGCGAGTCAATAAATCAGTCAAATTGCTTACAAGCGACCATCGCTGTTTCCGCCTCAGGATCACCAGCGACTCGTTACGAACCATGCTCAACAAATAGCCCCACGGCTGTTCCGCCGCGGCAAGTTTTTCAGGTTCCACCGCAACGCGGACGAGTGCAGTTTGCACGGCATCTTCGCCGTCGTGTTGGTTTCGAGTGATGGTCGTCGCGTACCGAACCAACCGCTGGGCGGTCAAATCGTACAGCCCCGACAATGCCGGAGCACTGCTCTCGGCAATTCGCTGGGCATGCATCCGCACGCGTTCGGAAAAGGTTTCAAAGTTAGCCATCAGACCTAAGGATGCGCGACGGCAGTCCATTTGTCTAAAGTTTGAGAAAAATTCTCGATTTATCTCTAAAATTTATTAGCCACTCGCATTCGTCGAACGCGAAATCCCCGTATTCACCAAGTTTGAACAAGTTTTCCTCGATGCCCGACGTCAACATGAAAGTTCCAACCTCCCTGTCCTGCGACCGATACAGTCTGTTTCACAAGCCCCCGGCGCGCAGCATCGCAACAAACGCTTTCTACTTCGCGTCAATGTCGAAGTCACTGGCTAACCAGATCCCAAACTACTTGACCGCCAACATTCGCTCCAATGCGACGAGGCTCCATTTTGAAATCTCGTCGTCGACTTCAATCTTGTTGACGATCGCTCCGTCACGCAGATTCTCCAATGTCCAACAGAGATGTGGCAAATCGATGCGGTACATCGTGGCGCACATGCAGACGACTGGGCTGAGGAAATGAATTTCCTGCTCTGGATGCTCGGCTTTCAATCGGTTGACCAAGTGAAGCTCGGTCCCGATCGCCCATTTGGTGCCCGCCGGACTGTTGCGAACCGTGTCGATGATCTTGCCCGTGCTACCGGACACGTCGGCGATGTCGTTGACTTCGCGAGGACACTCGGGATGCACCAGGATCTTGATACCAGGATGTTGTTTGCGGAATCCTTCGACGTGTTCGGGGCGAAACATTTGGTGGACGCTGCAGTGCCCCTTCCAAAGGATCACTTTGCTCTTTTCCAAGCCGGCCTCGGTGTTGCCACCTAGCTCGAGTGCATACGGATCCCACACCGGCATCTGATCTTCGCCGATCCCCAAGCCAAGCGCCGTGTTGCGACCGAGGTGTTGATCGGGGAAAAAGAAGACCCGATCACCTCGCTCGTATGCCCATTCCAACACCGCCCTGGCGTTGCTGCTGGTGCAAACGATTCCGCCATGACGACCGCAGAACGCCTTCAAGCTTGCGGCACTATTGATGTACGTGACCGGGATGACGCGTTCGGTGTCGATCACTTCGGACATGTCTTCCCAGGCGGCTTCGACCTGTTTGATTGCCGCCATGTCGGCCATCGAGCACCCGGCCGCCATGTCGGGCAGCAACACGGTGACGCGTTGACCATCGCGTTGGGCCAATTTTTCGGGACGGTTCGCCAAAATATCGGCGGTTTCGGCCATGAAGTGAACGCCACAAAAAACGATCGTGCGGCAACTACGGCTGGCCGCCGCCATCTCGCTTAATTTGTAGCTATCGCCACGAAGATCCGTATGCGCGATCACTTCGTCTTGTTGATAGTGATGCCCCAGGATCAGCAGCGAATCGCCAAGTTCCGAGCGAACCGCTTCGATGCGGGTTTGCAGTTCTTCGGGCTGAAGCGTGCGATACGACGCGAGCGAGTGGATTGCGTCTTGGTCGTGTTGAGTGATGGTCGCGTTCAACGGTGGTCCTTCGATATCAAAAATAGTCGCCTTGACGGTCGAGCCGGCAAAAAATCGGCTCCCCGCCTGCCTTGATTGTACCCCTAAAACCCCAAATCGATCGATGGGCCCTTGGGGCGACTATTTTTCGCCTTCGTTTTCCTCGGCAATTTTCTCTTTCAGCAGCCGTATCGCCGTGTGGTAAACCTCGACTTCGGGGTCCAATTCGGCGGCTTTTTCCAGCTGTTCCAATGCCTCGCTGTATTTTCCCGATTGATACAACGCCAATCCGTAGCGGTATTGCATGGGGGCGTTATCGGGAACCAATCCCGCATCGCGAGCGATCAGCGGCAATTCGGCCGCTCGCAGCTGTTTCGCCAACGCCCTCATTTCCTCGGCTTGCGGTCCGTTGGATTGAGCCAACGTATCCAACAATTCGGCAAAATTGGACCTCGCCCCGGTCGTGTTCGGTTCGACCCGGATCGCATCCTGGTACGATTCGATCGATTCGCCATAACGACCTAATTGCTCGGCCAATGCAGCCCAAGCCATGTGGGCGCCCGCTCGATCGGCAGTGTTCATCAAGGTCTCTTTGACACGGCGAGCAGCCAATTCCACTTGGCTTCTCTTCGTCGCGTCCAACAGCCGCACTGCACCCGAGGCGATGATCACGCGAGTCGCCTCATTGCGCACCGGTTTCATCTCGTCGTCGACGAACGGAAACAGCTCCTTCGCAATTCGCTCGGGAGATGCCGTCATGTAAACGGTCACCGCCGCGGTACGAACCAACGGATGCTCGGAATCCATCTTCAATACCTTCCGAGCGACCGGCAGCGCGTCAGCCACTCCCGATTGACCGAGCTCGAATAGTGCGGTGGCACGAGCGTACGCGGGAACCTTGTCGTTCGTTTGCGTGACCAAACTGGTCATCGCATCCACCGCGTCGGGTTCACCGGCACGAAACGCCGCAAACGCTTCGCCAAAATGAGGCGGTGTGGCACGCTGTTCGCCATACCATTTGTCACAAGCATCGTCACACCACTGATCAACTTTGGCGATCGCCGCAGCCACCTCGTCATTGCCCATCTCGGCCAACCGCAACCAATCCGCGTACTCGTCGACCTTTTCACGTGTCGATGGATCCAGCTCGTTGCGGACGTCTTCGACATGACAACTGCTGCATGCATTGGGCGTTCCGATTTTCACCGACAAATCAGGCCGCGGAATACGCAAACTATGGTCACGCCGTGGATCGACTTCCATGTACGTTGTATGCGGCATGTGACAGTTAACACACATTGCACCCGCTGTCCCAGGCACATGGTGATGATGCGACGGCACATCGTATTTGCCGGCCGCGTGTTGGTGGCACGAGGTACAGGTTTCGTTGCCTTTGTGTTTGAGCTCTAACGAGTGGGGGTCGTGACAATCGCTGCAGCGGATGTTTTTGTGATACATCTTGCTTTGAATGAACGAACCGAACACGTAGACCTCGTCTTTGATTTGCCCATCCGCGTGATAGGTCGCGGGGCTCATCAGCTCGAGTGCGTAGTGGTCGAAATAAGTATCGCCACCATGAAAGTTGCCGTCCAAAACGCCACGTCGACTGTGGCAGGGAGCACACGTTTGGATTTGCGGTTCGTTGATTTCCCCCTTCAGTTTCGTCAGCCCGTATCCGTAGCGGCGATCCCAAAACAGTGACTTGCTGTTGGCAAGTTCCACATGCAGACTGCCGGGACCATGACACGCTTCGCAGCTGACGTCGATCTCGGAAAACGTCGTGTGGTATCGGTTCGCTTTGGGATCAAAATTCGTTTTCAGATTCGTTGAATGACAATCGGCGCACATCGTTTGCCAGCGCTGGGCGATGCCGGTCCAGTGCAGCGGATCATCGGGTTCGAGTTTGTCGTTAACGTCCGGGGGACGTAGATAGAACCATCGTTTCGCCTTAGTGTCCCAACTAATCCTCAGCACTTGCAGACGCGACAATTCGTCCTCGGGCATGTCGTCGCTGCGATCGAATTCGACCATATACTGCTGCAGCGGCGTGACGCCGAAGACGTACTTGACCTCAAAATCTTCCATCTTGCCGGTCGGGCCTTCGGTGTGGACCATAAACCGTTCGCCGTCGCGATACATGCGGTTCACCAGCCCATCGTGCTCGAACGTGGCGTCATTGAAATCGCCCAGCACGGTTTCGTCGGTGGCAACGTCCATCGCCAAATCATGATGCGACCCCTCGAACGCTTTGGCTTGGTCGCGGTGACAATCGATACATCCGCTACGGCCGACAAACTCAGCCTCAATGCCCGCTGGCTTTGCAGACCAATAATCCGCAAACACTCCCCCGCCTAGCAGTAGGATCAAGCCACCGATCGCAAGCGGCAATATCGGACGCGTCGAATTGGGCGTGTTGGATGTTTTGGACAAAATCGGCGTGGGGAACAAAGAGCGGATGAGGAGGGAGGGATCGCCCCGCGGAAAGCGAGCCAATCCATGATACGCAAAAATCGCCGCTATTGTTTCGTCACAGCAACCGATTCGCTCAACAAACGCCACGCTTCGTACCGTAGCTTTGCCACAAGTTCGGTTCGTGCCGAATCTTGGGGCTCGATTTGGCTCAGCAGACGGGCCGATCGCAACAACGACTCCGCCGCTCGCACGCTGGCCTCTCGATCGTTTCCCGCGGGCCCCGTGGCAGCGTCTAGGGCGGGGTCAAGCGAAGAACCGTCCAAGATACTGCCTCGAGATTTAATGATGCCAAGCACGTCGTCCAGCAGTGGGTCGGACGAGCGGACGTCATCGGATGCCCCTTCCAAGACACTGCGGATCTTTTGCTCGATAGGGTTCGGCGTCGAACTCGGCTCGGGCGACGCCTCGGTGGGTAAGGTTTCAGTAGGCGCCGTTTCAGTGGGGCCCGTTTCCAGCGGTGTTATCTCCGCCGGTGTTGTTTCCGCGGGCACCGCAGGCGACTGAGCGGAGGGGGGGAAATCGAAAGGCGATCGTGCAAACGAAACGCCCAGCGTCACGATCAACAATCCCGTGGCAATGCCCGTGCGTCGCAGGGATAAAGAAAGCATGATCGGCTCTTTTGGGAAAAAACGAAAAATCAGATGTGGCGAGAACCAATGGTCGCCGGGCGATATCGCTACGGCTCCAGCAGCGCGGTGGCGACCAGACAGCGATCGCAGCCCGCTTGCTGCAATAGCTTAACGTCCGAGGCGTCTCGGATACCACCGCCCGAATAAAGTTTGACTGCCGGCCAATGGCAACGAATTCGCGAACAAATCGCAGCGACCGACGGACCACGCGATGTCCCCACCGTCGCCATGTCCAGCGCAACGACTCGCTCGATCCCCAACGGCTGTGCGAATTCCAACCAACGTTCCTCCGCATCCTCGCCACCCAAGAATGCACCGTCGCGATAATCCATCCCCAAGCTGACTTGGCTGTACGGCAACTGCCCTTCAAAACGCCTCAGCGCCGTAACGCCGGTGGCACATTCCGTCGCGGCAATCACAAAAACACGTGGGTGTTGGCGGGCGAGTGCAAGAAATGAGGCCATCGCATCGGTTTCGGGCAAACCAATGTCGACAAGAACCTCGTCAAAGTCCGGTGTCGTTGCGATCAGCCCGCGAAGCAACTCGACCTGAGGTTGCCCCTGCAGGATCGAGTCCAAATCGGCAATGTACAGCGATCGAATTCCGAGCCGACGGTAATGGGCAATCAACGAAAACGGATCGCCGTCCGCTTCCCCCTGAATTGCTATCGGCTGGTAGGCTGTTCGTTTGCCGGCGACTGCGTGCACGGCGAGCCCCGACTTGAGATCGACCACGGCGACGATTTGTTCGCGGATGGTCGCATCCAACCATGCGTGACTGGAAATCACAGCAACGCCGACTCGTTACTTTGCGTTATCGCCGATGGAAAAGAGCGATTCGACTTTGACGATAGCATAATCGTCGGGAAAAGTATGAATGGCTTGAATCAGCACGCTCTTTCGTCGCGTTTCGACATTGACGTAGCTCAGAGCCCCCAACGCCATTCGGCCGCTGGCGTCAAATCGGTGCAGCAGCCCTTCGGTTTGCCCAGTGCCCAATTGTTGTTGGACCATCCAAAACATGTCCGGAGCCACCGGTTCCAACTGAAAATGCGTCTTGTACTGGACTCCCCCGCGGCATTCCGCACGCTCGGTACGACTTCCTTTGAGAGGCCGCGAAAGCAGGCAACGACGCTTGGGAAGCGGTTGCTGGGCACTCGTAGCGACTTCACAAATCGTCATCCCAGCCCCCCGCCATGTGACGACGTGACCACAATTGGTGATGTCGACCTGGACCTCGTAGTCAGAACGCTCCACACGCCGGCGTTGGTGTAAAGCGTACAGCTCGGGATGCAGCGAGCGACTGAAAACGTGAAACGCCAATTCGGCGACTTTGGGGCGAACCGAAAGCATGGGAATTTATCTATGAAGAAGAACGCGAGTAAATAAATTGATTGTCAAGACGGAATGTTTGAGCTCGTTGATACTCAATGAAAATATTTTTCAGTAAGATATCGCCGACTTCGCTCTGCTCGGTCTTATGCCACTAACGTCTGTCGATACGTGTGAATCGCGTTTCGCCGTATTTCCACTCGCCCAGCGTTGTCGTGTCATGCCCATTATACGCTGTGGAGTGTTTCCAACCAAAGAGCGTTTACGCGGATGAGAACAAAGAATATTCTTTTTGTTCACAGCCCTCATTTCCCATTGACATTCCGGCATTTCTGAGCTTTCCGACGTCCTTCGAATTTGCCCTTTTTATTCTTGCACCAAGTGTTTTCTGTACCATGGTTATCGTCATCGACAATTACGATTCGTTCACTTACAACCTGGTCCAGCGGCTTGGTGAGATTGATGCGGCCATCGATGTTCGCGTGTTTCGCAACGACGAGCTTTCGATCGAACAGCTGCAAGACTTGAAGCCATCGCGAGTGCTGATTTCCCCCGGGCCTTGTACGCCCAACGAAGCCGGAGTCAGTGTCCAGTGCGTCAAACAGTTTGCCGGAAAGGTGCCGCTACTCGGCGTTTGTCTGGGCCATCAATCGATCGGTCAAGCTTACGGCGGCGATATCGTTCGTGCTCCGGAATTGATGCACGGCAAGACCGATAAAATCTATCATGATGACGAGGGGCTTTTCAGAGGAATCGAAAACCCGTTTGTTGCCACGCGTTACCACAGCTTGGTGATCGAACCCTCGAGTTTACCAGACGATCTGATCGCAAGTGCATGGACTGACACCGGAGGCAAGCGTCAGATCATGGGCGTGCGTCACAAAGAATACAAACTCGAGGGATGGCAGTTTCACCCTGAAAGCTTTTTGACCCAGCCTGGGATCGAACTGCTCAAGCGATTCTTGGCATGGTAACTCCGGCGGCAAATCAGGTGCGGGAGGATGGTTCGTGATCGTCATCAAACAACACGACGATCGTTGCACGATCGACGTGCATGTCACCCCTAAAGCAAAACAGGCTTCAATCGGTGGCTGTCATGATGCCGCTCTCCGCATCGCGGTTACCGCGCCGGCCGATAAAGGGAAAGCCAATAAGGCGGTCGAAAAATCAATCGCCGCGATTTTTGGCGTCGCCAAATCGAATGTCGAAGTGGTTCGCGGATCCACATCGCGACGCAAAACCGTCTCCATCGCCGGAGTCAGCGAATCCGAGGTTCGCAAGAAACTCGATCCGCTGCTACGCGATGCATCCGCGTGAGACGACAGCGGTGCGTGTGTTAGCGTCGTGTTACCTCTCCCAAACGTAGTTTGGCAGAGGTCGAGCAGAGCTGTCGGCGATTGCTCGGGTGAAGGGCGTCCGAGCAAGCTAGTGGCATACTGCAAGCTCCGTTGCGCGGTCGACCCTCACCCGAACGAGGCCTAAGGGCCCGTTCGACCTCTCCCAAGCTAAAGCTCGGGAGAGGTGGCTTGTGTCGTGCTACCTCTCCCAAACGTAGTTTGGGAGAGGTCGAGCAGAGCCTTCAGCGATGCTCGGGTGAGGGGCGTCCGAGCGAGCCAGAGGCCCACTGCAAGCTCCGTTGCGCGGTCGGCCCTCACCCGAACGAGGCCTAAGGGCCCGTTCGACCTCTCCCAAGCTAAAGCTCGGGAGAGGTGGCTTGCGTCGTGCACCTCTCCCAAACGTAGTTTGGGAGAGGTCGAGCAGAGCCTATAGCGATTGCTCGGGTGAGGGGCGTCCGAGCAAGCTAGCGGCCTACTGCAAGCTCCGTTGCGCGGTCGGCCATCACCCGAACGAGGCCTAAAGAGCCCGTTCGACCTCTCCCAAGCTAAAGCTCGGGAGAGGTGGCTTGTGTCGTGTTACCTCTCCCAAACGTAGTTTGGGAGAGGTCGAGCAGGGCTTTCAGCGATTGCTCGGGTGAGGGCCGTCCGAGCAAGCTAGCGGCCCACTGCAATCTCCGTTGCGCGGTCGGCCCTCACCCGAACGAGGCCTAAAGGGCCCGTTCGACCTCTCCCGGGCTAACGCTCGGGAGAGGTTACTTGTGTCGTGTTACCTCTCCCAAACGTAGTTTGGGAGAGGTTGAGCAGAGCCTTCAGCGATTGCTCGGGTGAGGGCCGTCAGAGCAAGCTAGCGGCATACTGCAAGCTCCGTTGCGCGGTCGGCCCTCACCCGAACGAGGCCTAAGGGCCCGTTCGACCTCTCCCGAGCTAAAGCTCGGGAGAGGTGGCTTGCGTCGTGTCACCTCTGCCGAACGTAGTTTGGGAGAGGTCGAGCAGAGCCTATAGCGATGCTCGGGTGAGGGCCGTCAGAGCAAGCTAGCGGCCTACTGCAAGTTCCGATGCGCGGTCGGCCCTCACCCGAACGAGGCCTAAAGGGCCCGTTCGACCTCTCCCGCGATAAAGCTCGGGAGAGGCGACAGTACGCGCTCCTGCTTACTGAAGTTACTCCAGTTATCTCTTCATCGCTGCAGTGGAACCACGCACCACCGGTTCTCTTAAAACTTGCGGGTCACCGAGATTCGTTTGCGTGGCAGATCGATCTCTAGCACTTTCACTTTGGTGACATCGCCGACCGACACGACATCGCTTGGATCCTGCACAAATGTGTTGGCAAGCTGCGAAATGTGAATCAGCCCGTCTTGGTGCACGCCGATGTCAATGAACGCGCCAAAGTGCGTGACATTGGTGATCACTCCCTCGAGCACCATGCCCGGCTTCAGATCCTCCATGCAGTTGACGCTGTCATCAAACTTGACCGCGCGGAACTCACTGCGTGGGTCGCGTCCCGGTTTGGCCAATTCGGAAATGATATCCGCCACCGTGGGCAATCCGAATTGATCGTCGACAAACTCGCTTGGCTTCAATTTCTGGCTCAGCGTGGCGTTGCCGACAAGCGAACGAGAATCGGTCCCCAATTTCTTGGCCATCTGGCTAACCAACACGTAGCTTTCCGGATGCACCGCCGAATTGTCCAGCGGCTCATCGCCGCCGCGAATCCGTAGAAAGCCTGCCGCTTGCTCAAACGCCTTCTTGCCCAATTTGGGCACCTTGCTCAGCTGTTTTCGATTTGCAAAGCGACCGTTCGCGTTGCGATACTCGACAATGTTCTCCGCCAACTTGGGACCGATCCCTGCGACGTACGAAAGCAGTGGAACACTCGCCATATTCAAATCGACCCCGACACTGTTCACACACGACTCGACCGTCCGATCGAGACACTTGCGAAGCTGTGTTTGGTTGACATCGTGTTGATATTGACCGACGCCAATTGATTTCGGATCCGATTTGACCAACTCCGCCAGCGGGTCTTGCAGACGTCTCGCAATGCTGATCGCACCACGCACCGTGATGTCCAAATCGGGAAACTCCTTGGACGCCAACTCGCTTGCCGAATAGATCGACGCTCCCGCTTCGCTGACCATCACCTTGGTGACATCAAGTTTGTGCTGGCGAATCAAATCGCCGACAAAGCTGTCAGTTTCCCGTGACGCCGTCCCGTTGCCGATCGCTATCAACTCGACGTTGTACTTTTGGATTAGCGCCAACAGCGTTTTTCCGGCATTAGCCGTGTCGTTTTTGGGCGCGGTTGGATAGATCGTGGTGTTGGTCAAATATTTGCCGGTGCCATCAACCACCGCGACCTTGCAACCGGTACGAAACCCGGGGTCAATCCCGATCGTCACTCGCGGCCCCGCGGGTGCACTCATCAGCAACTCTCGCAGATTTTTGCCGAATACTGCGATCGCTTCTTCATCCGCCTTTTCCTTTAACGTTTGCATCACGGTCGATTCGGTGGCCGGCATCAACAACCGCTGATAACAATCGTCGACGGTTTCAAGCAATTCGTTGCGAAACTCGAAATCACGATTGGGAACAAGCTTGGGCTTCAGTTCCGCGAGCACCTGCGAATCTTCGAGCTGGATGCCGACTTTCAGCACGCCTTCGGATTCACCTCGCATCATCGCCAGCAAACGGTGACCGGGGATTTTTGCAGCCGATTCGTTGTGGTCGGTATAAAGTTCGAATTTCTCGGCCTGATCCTTCTTGCCTCGTTTGATCGACGACGTAATCCGGCCTTGCGAAAAGGCTTTCTTGGTCATCCAGGTCCGTGTGTCGGCGTCTTCGGACCATTGTTCCGCCACGATATCCAGCGCACCTTTCAGCGCCGTGTCGGTATCGGGAACTTCTTTGGCCGCGTCGACGAACGCTTTTAAAACATCGTCTTTTGATTTGCCGAGTTTACTCTGGCTGAGCAGCAGATCGGCCAATGGCCCCAGCCCGCGTTCTCGCGCGATGGTCGCTCGCGTTCGCCGTTTCGGCTTGTAAGGCAAATAGATCGCCTCGAGCGTTTGCATGTCGGTGCAATCTTCGATTTGTTTGCGAAGGGCCGCGGTCAACAACCCTTGCTCGTCGATCGTCTTCAGCACGGTGGCTTTGCGAGCGGCAAGCGCCGTCGCCTTTTCCATCGCATCTTCGATCGCTCGCAATGCAATTTCGTCGAGCCCGCCGGTGGCTTCCTTTCGATAACGCGCAATAAACGGAATCGTATTGCCAGCATCGAGCAGTTCAACGGCCGATTGAACCTGTTTTAGTGGCAATGACAGCTCTTTTGCGATCGCTTTAGTCGCAGCATCGATATCAAACACGTTTTCCGTTTTCGTAGCCATCCGATTTCTCAATGAAATGTTTTGTCGATTTTGTCAGCAGGGCGGCGGATTCTAGCTAGCCGCCACTTCAATGTCATTAGCATCTTCCAGAAGCAACGTTTCCGCTTGCGTTACCAGGTGTCGCTTGCGTTGCCAGAAATCTCTTGCATCGCCGTTTGTCGAGTGGACCAGAAAACGGACAAAAACTTTGACGGGTTGTTGATTTAGTGAGCCGCGACGCGTCAGCGGCCGGGTCCCACGTGATCCCCGGTGCCTTGCACGTTTGGCTATTTATCATGCGACTTGACGGCCATATTAAAGAAATGCCGAACCGCGCGGCCGCTGATTGTCGTTTTCGCGAGCAGCTCTTCCGCGATCATCGTGATCGCTTTGGCGTGCCCCTCATCACTGAGGATATGGGCGGTTTTGTCGACCAAGCGTCGTTCGATCCGCTCCATCTGCTGTGGCGTGCCGGGACGCGTATGCAGCAACCGTCGGGCGGTACGCAGGTCTTGCGCCGCGCCCGATTCGCAATATTCGCCAGTGATGATCGCTTCGGCAACCATGCCCGCAAACAGAATCAACACTTCGTCCTCGAGCCAATCTCGGCTCGATTTGGTTCGCCCCTTTTGAATCTTGCAGGCCCCCAATCGACCCCCCTCGACTTGCAGTCGACGCGGCGAAATCGTCACCTTGTCGATCGGACGGCCCAGCGACAGCGCCATCACGGCATGCCCCGCTTCGTGATACGCCGTCGCGACCAATGCCGGACTTGGGCTTTGGTGCGACGGGTGATCGGCTTGGTCGCCATGCGGAGGTTCTTGTTTCATTCCTGTAGTGTATCGGACATAATGCGATTCACAAACGCGGCCCGTCTGTCAACTTTCGCTCCCAATGACCAACAGGCATTTGTCATGAAATCACGTCACATTCGAATCTCAATCCTGCTGGCCGCCTTCGTCTGCATGGGGTGCCTGCCGATCCGCAACGTTGCCAATGCATGTACGGTGATGCGATTTTCCTTCGACGGACGGATCGTTGTCGCTCGCAATCATGATTGGTTCTTTGGCGAAGGCTTGTTAGTCGTTAACCCAAGAGGCATTCAAAAACAGGCGATTTCTCCGGTCCAGCCTGCCAAATGGGTGTCCACCTACG
Source organism: Novipirellula caenicola (assembly GCF_039545035.1). Lineage (NCBI taxonomy): Bacteria > Pseudomonadati > Planctomycetota > Planctomycetia > Pirellulales > Pirellulaceae > Novipirellula > Novipirellula caenicola. The sequence continues at coordinate 15,078 of NZ_BAABRO010000022.1, read as the reverse complement.
GCAGCGTTTCTTTCGTGCAATTCGGACGCGAGATACCGTTTGCAGGTATGAACGAAAAAGGACTGACCGTTGATTTGCTGCAATTGGATCAAGCACAGTTTCCGGTCATCCAACCCGGTAAACACTCAGTGAATGTGGTCCAGTGGGTGCAATATCAACTCGACACCGCCGCGACGGTCGCCGACGTAGTCGCCAGTCTCGAAAAGATTTACCCGACACCGATGGTCCCCAGCATCGAACGCGTGCACTACTTTGTAACGGATGCATCCGGCGACGTTGCGTCGATCGAATTCTTGGGCGGCAAAGCCAACGTGCATCGCGGCAACGAGATCCAAGATTGTGCGCTCGCCAATTCAACCTGTATCGATTCACGAGACGCTTTCCGCCAGCAACGTTGGCGAAACGATAGTGAGCATCGCTACTACCAAGCCGTATGCCAAGTCCAATTGGCGAACGAGGATGCCGCGACGGCGGATCCGATCCAATACGCCCGCCAATCGCTGTCCAAAGTCGCTCAACCTGGTTTGACGCAGTGGAGCATCGTGTATGAGCCCGCCAAAAAACGAATCACTTTCTCGACTCAAACCGCATCGAACCTTCGCACACTCGACCTCGACGACCTCGATTTTGATCCCGCCAGCGATGCGTTGACGGTCGATGTCAACAAAGATGTCGAGGGTGATCTGTTGCCACATCTGAAAAAATATTCCGCGAGTGATAACGCTAGAATCGTCAATTTTGCGTTTGATCAAACGATGCCCAAAAGTTTCGTGCGAACGGCCGTGAAACAACTCGTGCTCGACTATCCGGCCACCTTAAGCGTGGTTGGTGAATCGACTGCGGTGGGCGAATGATTTCAGCGGGAACCGCGGACTTTTGCATGATCACCCCTGTCGAACGATGTTTTCTTGCTGCATTTCTGCGATTTTGCGCCCCTTCGATGCGACAATCAGGCCCTTAGCTAACAGCCGCGTCATCGTGGGGCTGTTATGTTGTTTGTAACCATGAAAGTGACCAGTCCGCTGCGTTTGAGGGAAGGAAGACAAATGTTGGAGAGCTTGGCTTGCAATTCGTGCGGGGCGCCGATGCAAGTGCCCAACTCGGCCCGCTTCATCAAGTGCAATCACTGCGGCGCCCAGTTGGCGGTGCATCGCGAGCATGATGTGACGTTTACCGAAGCGGTAGACAAGCTGACGGAAACCACCAAATCGCTGAGCGATCAAGTCAGCCAGTTGACAGCGAACCAGGAAATCGCAGACCTGGATCGTCAATGGGAGCTGCAACGAAACGACTTTATGATCACGGGGAAAAATGGTCGCACCCATCTGCCGACCGAAGGAACCGCGATGGTAGGCGGCATTGTCGCTGTGGTATTCGGCGGCTTTTGGACGGTGATGGCATTTGCGATCACTTCGCGATCACCGTTTAGCATGGCCAAAATCTTTCCGCTGTTCGGACTGGTGTTCATCGCCGTTGGTCTTTTTGGCGCGATTCACGCCAGCACCAAAGCGAGTGAGTACAAACGCGCTAAACGCCGGTACGAGGCCGAACGTGCGAGATTAAAGCGAAGGTAAGCCGAGGGACGTTGCTCGGCCGTGATCTGTCGAAACTCGTGACGGCTCATTAATTTATTGGAGTTTCCTGCGGCAACGGGTGTAGGATGGACTTCCTAGTCCGTCAATGGTGGATTCGACGGACTAGGAAGTCCATCGTACGAATAAAACAACAAGCCGCCCGCGAGTTCCGCTACGACACGTTCTTGGCGATCGCGTAGATCTCGCTGTAATCGAGCACGCGGTCGTTGGTTTCAAACAGCGACGCAATCGCAGCGCGATGCGTTTTCATCTTCAATCCGCCGACACCGATCGCGCCGTAGACTTTCAATTCGCCGATCGATTTGCTTTTGTCGGTCACGCCGATGCCTTCGATCCCTGCGGGCGGCACCGCATTCAAATCAATTGCCACCCGCAATGACGAGCTGCTTTTCAAAGTCGCTCCGTCGACCAGCTGGACACCCGCCGCCCCACATGCAATCAGAATCTTCGCGTCGGCAAGCAACGCTTTGACATCCTCCGCCCCGCTGGCGGCAGCTCCGCTGACCGAGCCACCTTCGGTTTGTTCGTTGATCACGTTGGCGACTTCGTTCGCCCGTTCCAGCGATCGACTGGTGACCACCACGTTGGCACCATCGGCCGCCAACAGCCGAGCGACTCTCTCGCCGACTGGTCCGGTGGCTCCCATCACGACCGCAGTGGCTCCGGCCAAATCAACTTCGCGGCTGGCGTAAACCACCGCCGCTGACGCCGTCGTGTTGCATCCGTTAGCATCGAGCATGACTGAGTTGCGAACGGGCCCGAAAAAGCAATCTTTGACCTTTCCAAGTAGCGATTGAGCACGTCGCACGTCCGAACCGCCAATAAAGATCGCGGTGTTTTTTAGATCATCGCCGCCGCGAGTAAACATCGCTCCATGAACCAGTGGTGTGACATTCTCCGACGTGACGCTTGCGTGGCTCAGCAATGCGTCCACTCCCGAATCGTACGCCACCACACTATCGAACGTGCTGGCGTGAGCATCCGTGTCGAGTTGGATCAAAATCTTACGGGACATGATGGACTTTCTTCGTTGAGCGGTGTGAGGCACATTTGCATCGTGGCAATTAGAATCGCTTGCCGCATTGTTGGACAACCAGTCCGTTGGGCAACCAGTCCGGATTTTGAACGGTAGGAAATCGTCGCGAAACCTGTGGCGTGATTCGCGATGATAGGACGGCGGACTCGCTGGAAGCCGATCCCACAACCGAACGAAAAAACCGCACAGGCTTTTGCGGCCTGCGCGGTTTCTAGATTAGCTCAAATCAACGCAGTGATTTAGCGGTTTGCGGTCGCTGCGATTTTGGGAATTTCCCAGCCCTTGCGATATTCACGTTGCACGAATTGGTTGACTTCGGGAACGTTAGTGCTTCGCATCGTCTTGGCGTCCCATTCGATTCGCTTGCCTTCGCCTGCTCGCAGTGCGAGGTTGCCGACCAAGATGGTTTCGGTCAAGCGGCCTGCGTAATCGAAGTTTGCCATTGTGCCAGGCTCGTAGTCGCCCTTGACCGTTTGCACAAATTCCCACTTTTGACGCTCATCGCCACCGCCCTTGTATGGGATGCGTGGCAACGTTTGTGCTGGTGGTTTGAAGTCAACGAATTCACCACGTGGCAACAAGATGTACTGGGCACCGTAATCATCCGGTGAAAACAGAACGCCCTTAGTTCCGATAAGCACGGCACCACTGGTTTTGCCACCACCGGATCGTTGGTTAGCAATCTTTTTCTGGAACGACTCAGGCAATTGACTGATGATGTCGTCCGATGGCAATTCACCGCCGTCGTACCAATGGAACTTGCAAGCCGCCAAGCCATCACGCTCAGGGAACTCGAACATCAACGCCGAGCTGGCGGGGAACGTTTCGCCTTCGAAGATACCGGGGTTCTTGACCGCGGTCACCGCAACGGGATCCCACAAATTCAATGCCATCACCGACAAATTGGTCGTGTGGCAAGCCATGTCGCCGAGTGCTCCGGTACCGAAGTCGACCCAACCACGCCAATTGAACGAGTGGTATTCGCCTTTCTTGAACGGACGCATCGGTGCTGGGCCGATCCAAGCATCCCAGTTCAAATCTTCTGGAATCGGATCTTCGCCGGCCGGACGTCCCTTGCCTTGAGGCCAAACGGGACGGTTGGACCAAATATGGATTTCGGTGACGTCACCGATCACGCCGCTGCGAATGACTTCGACTGCTTCTCGCATCCCGTCAGCCGAGGTGCCTTGGTTACCCATTTGGGTGACCACTCCCATCTCCGCAGCGGTCTCACGCATCAAACGAGCTTCGCTGATCGACCATGTCAGAGGCTTTTGGCAATAAACGTGTTTGCCCATCTGCATCGCACGAACCGCGGCCGCAGCGTGAGTGTGGTCAGGGGTGCTGACGGTCACGATGTCGATCTTGTCGCCAAGTTTGTCGAGCATTTCGCGGAAATCGGTGAATTGTTCTGCGTCTTTAAATTCACGCCCCTTCTTTGTCAGCGTGCCGCCATCGACGTCACATAGACCGACGATGTTGACGCCTTGTTCGCCGATGTGACTGGTATCGCTGCCGCCTTTACCGCCAACGCCGATACAGGCCGCCGAAAGTCCTTGCAGTGCCGAATCCTGGCCGTGGCTAATTAGCGAAGTTCCCGACCAAAAACCAACGCCCGCTGTTAATGCGGCACTTTGGCCAATAAAGTTTCGACGTGTTGTTTTCTTGCTCATCTAAGGTCCTTAAGGAGGGAAGTAACAGGATGGGGTAGGTTGAGAGAATGGGGCGTTAAACCGCCACGCTACCATAACAACGGCAGCTCACGGCGGCAACATTTAACGATTATAGCATTTTACGCCGACGTAACGTGATTGCCACAAACAGCCTCACACTTTAGTATTTTCCCCTGCAAAACATTGAAACTAAGGTTGTTTGTCAGACGGTCACCGCTCGGTCGGATCACCGATCGGTCAGCTCACCGATCGTTGGTTTCACCTTTGACGAAACGGACTCCCTTTCGGCAACGTGCCATTTCGATAAAATGGAATCCCCCCCTCCTTCCCTCTCTCAGTCACGAGTAGCTTCCATGACTCAAAAACACTCCTTCGACACTCGTTTTCATCCCATCGCTGCAGCACGATTCGTCATGTTGCTGACCGTTGCCATGCTGATTGGATGTTCGCGATCGGATTCCGATGGAGTGAATTCGCAGTCACAACCGGGCGACTCGGCGGCCGTTTCGCAGCCTAAAAAGGCTCCGGTCATCGCAGACAACGACGAGGATGTCGAGGCGTTGGAGGAAGCGGGATATGTGTTGGAGAAAAACCACGCGGGTAACGTGGTCGAACTCGCGGTTTCAAGCGATGTCAGCATCGCCGACTCGCTGCCACATCTGCGAGGCCTCCCCAGCGTCGAGGTGGCGATCTTTAACGGTCCCGGCGTTGACGACAAAGGCATGGCGGCGATCGAGTCACTCGGCAAACTCAAGCGTTTGACCTTGACCGATTCGGCAATCAGCGACGTGACGCTGCAATCGGTGGGCAAACTCGAAAATCTCGAGGCGTTGTTTCTGCGTCGTACCGGAGTGACCGACGAAGGTCTCGCCCATTTGACGCCGCTGAAAAAGCTGCGTGCGATCGATCTGCGTAACACCAACATCGCTGACGCGGGATTGGACTCGTTGGCCAAAATCAAGTCGCTCGCAGACATCCAGCTCGAAAAATCGAAGGTGACCGACGAAGGCGTCGCCAAACTCGATGGACTTTCGCTTAAATCTTTCAACGCCAACTACTGCACGTCGATCAGCAACAAGTCGCTCGAAGTGCTGGGCAAAATGAAATCACTCGAATCCATCCAACTCGACTACACCAAGATCGACGATGAAGGGATGCCGGCGCTCGAGGGTCTGACCAAATTAAAACGACTTCGTATTCGTGGTTCCGATGTGACCGGTGAAGGACTTAAATCGATCGCGGACCTGAAAACGCTCGAACGATTGGAACTTCGCGACACCTCGCTCGATGACGATGGAATGAAAATCATCAGCGAACTGCCCAACGTCAAATTCCTCGACATCAGTGAATGTCGGCTGGTCAGCTCCGAAGGCCTGCAAACCATCGGCGGTTTGACCAAGCTAACCTACCTCGGGCTATGGGAAACCAAAACCGATGACGAGGCGGTCAACGCGTTTGGCAATTTGACCAATCTGACGGAACTCAATTTGATGTCGACGAAGGTTAGCGACGAGTCGGTCGACACGCTGATGAAATTGCAAAACCTCGAACGTTTGAATGTCGCCGGCACAAGGTTTACGGACGAAGGCTTCAGCAAACTCGCCTCGCTTCCAAAACTGAAGTACATCAATGTCGCGAACACCGACATCGGCTTCCTGTTGGTCGAAGAGCTGAACGAAAAATATAAAGATCTGAAAATCGCCGAGAGCGAAAACGAGTAACCCCGGGATAGGCGTCTAGCCTGTCATCACGACACCTTTGTACGGCCTTATTTTTAGGGACATGTAGGATGGGCTTAGGAATCGCCTTTCGAGCGTTCTCAGCAGCACTTTTTGACAACCAGGCTTCCGAACGAATTCGTCAGGCGTTACAGCCCGAGTCGTCGCCGGAAACCGAACCGAAATTATTGCCGAAAACGGAACCGCAGCCCGCCGCGGCCGCTCCACCGCCGGCGGCAAAGCCCGTGCGAAGCGATGCGATCACGTTGCTGTCGGCGCTGCAGCGCGAGGCCCGCTTTGTTGATCTGGTTCAAGAGGATCTGACCAAGTATGCCGACGCTCAAGTCGGCGCAGCCGCCCGACCCTGTTTGCAACAGTGTGCATCGACGTTGGCCCGATTCTTTGAACTCGCGCCCGTCAGCGATGTGGGCGAAGGGGCTCAGTTGGACGTTGGCGAAGACGGATCGCCCGAACGCTACCAGTGGATCGGCGAAGGATCGGCGACCTCAGGCAAACTGATCCACCAAGGCTGGCAAGCGACCAAGGTGGAATTGCCGACGTACCGCGGCAGCGAGCGTGACGCCAACGTGATCGCACCGGCACAAGTCCAGCGTTAGTAAGCCACTCGTTTCTTGACTTCTGCCCAACGCCGTGAACGATCTTTTTTAAGCCTTCGTGCGTCTGTGGCGTTGCGGAAGTCGCGGGCGGCTTGTCGATTTAGTCGTACGATGGACTTCCTAGTCCGTCGAATCCACCATTGACGGACTAGGAAGTCCATCCTACACCCCTTGCCGCAGGAAACTTCGCTAAATCAACAAGCCGTCGACGACTTTCGCTACCGGAAAATTCAGGGTTGATATAGGACTCGGTTTGCCAGCGTTGCCTGATAGAGGCCGAGATCGGGTCATAATCGCGTGCTAATGGACACCTCCGCCGCTTCGGCAAAAGGGCACGTTTGCACGCTTCGATTTTGCGTCGACAATACCACCGCAGGGGCCATCGCGCTCGCGTCTTCTCTCTCTCGATTGACTCCACAGACTATTCCAATATGAACGCCCGCTACAGTATCGGAATCGACCTCGGCACCACTAATTCGGTGGTGGCGTTTTGCCCGTTGGACGCCCCCGACGATCTTCAACTGATGAAGATTCCGCAATTGGTCCAACCGGGGCAAATCGAAGCCCGTGAATCGCTTCCGTCCTTCTTGTACCTGCCACGCGAATCCGAAGTCGACTCGCTACGCACCGCCTATAACCCGGATCCCGCTGGTGGAGTCGTTGGTGCGTACGCCCGATCTCAAGCCGCCGACAATCCGCAGCGAGTCGTCGTCGCCGCTAAAAGCTGGCTCTGCCACAGCAGCGTCGGTCGCACCGATGCCGTGCTGCCTTGGCAATCACCACCCGAAGTCAATAAGGTGTCGGCGTACGAATGCACCGTCCGCTTCCTGTCACACCTGGTCGCCGCGTGGAACGAACAACACGACGACGCTCCGCTGCGCGAGCAGCAGGTGGTGCTGACCGTTCCTGCGTCCTTTGCACCGGCGGCACGTGAATTGACGCGGCAAGCCGCCGTGGCGGCGGGGCTGCCCGAAACCTTTGTCTTGCTCGAGGAACCGCAAGCCGCCGTGTATCGATGGCTATCGGCCCAGGGTGACGATTGGCGTCAAACGCTGCATGCCGACGATGTCATGTTGGTCGTTGACGTCGGTGGCGGGACCACCGACCTGACACTTGTGTCCGTCTCACAGAAAGACGGGGAACTGAACCTCGAGCGGCTTGCAGTCGGAAACCACTTGCTGCTCGGGGGTGACAACATGGACCTTGCGCTCGCACATTTCGCCAGCACCAAGTTCGCGGAATCAGGCCACGATTTGGATCCCTGGCAAAGCGTGGCACTATGGCACGCGTGTCGCGATGCCAAAGAGCAACTGCTGTCACCCGATGGCCCAGAACAACAAACCGTCTCGGTGTTGGGACGCGGCAGCTCGCTGATCGGTGGCACGATATCCGCCGAAATTGGCAAGGCGGAAACTCAGCAGTTGATCGTTGAAGGTTTCTTCCCGAAATGTGACGCCGCAGCGCGACCCGAACACAACGCGGCATCGGGGTTCCAAGACATCGGACTTCCCTACGAAGCCGATGCGGCGATCACCAAACATGTGGCTGCGTTTTTGGCAGCCCAGTCGTCCGACGAATCGAGCGCCAACGTGACGCCAACGCACGTTCTGTTCAATGGCGGCGTTTTCCGTAGCGAAACGCTTCGCACCCGGATGCTGGACACGCTGAACAGCTGGTACGATGACGATCCCGTCGTCCTTGGTGGGCTTGATGATCTGGATACCTCTGTCGCGATGGGCGCCGCGTATTACGGATTCAGCAAGCAAAGCGGCGGAATTCGCATCCGCGGCGGAACGGCCCGCTCGTATTACGTGGGCATCGAAACCGCCGGATTGGCGATCCCCGGCGTACCGCGACCGCTGCGTGCGTTGTGCGTTGCGGCTCGCGGGATGGAAGAGGGCACCGAAACCGAAGTACCAAGCGAAGAAGTCGGAATCGTCGTCGGAAAACCGGCTCAATTTCGTTTCTTCAGCTCCGCAGTCCGCTCGGATGACCAAGCCGGGTCGAAACTCGATCGCTGGAGTCCCGAGGAAGTCGTCGAGATCGAACCGATCACCGTCCATCTGACCTCCGAATCAACTTCGGGCGAAGCGTTCATCCCTGTAAAATTCGCCAGCCGGATCACAGAATTGGGGATGTTCGAGTTGTGGTGCCATAGCACACGCGGCGACGAAAAGTGGAAAATGGAATTCAACGCCCGCGAATCCGCTAAATAGACTCCCCAATTCGCTACATCGACTCGAGAATTGGCCCAATCGCTCCGTAAATTGGCCAACCGCGAATTGGGCGGGACACGTTTTGCAGGTAACATGATTGCCGCCCAACGGTCGGTGCTGCCGACCAATCTAAACCGGCGATCCCCAAGTGCCACCATTCGCAACGGATAACGGACGTGTCTCAATCGAATCCATTTTCGGAACAATATCCCGCTCATCAACCGGATCCGGCATCACCATCCACCAAACGCGTGTTGATCATTGTTGCGATCATCATGGCGGCGATGGCCCTGTTTTGTGCTGGATTGGGCACCATCGCCTACGTTGCCATGCAGCGAATGGCACGACCGGCAACTGAGGTGGAACTGGCAGCACGCGAAGATGCATTCCAGCAGGACGCGGTCGATTTCAATCGGTCGCTGGACCGTTTACTCGATGAAAAACAAACGCAATCCACTTCTTCGATTGACCCGGCGATCGAAGATTTTGTCAACGCCAGCAACGCCAGACTGGAAAACGGCGATGACGTCCCCTTTAGCTTGACGATGTTTATCGAAGCCGTTGCGATGAGCAACGAGAGTGGCGGTTCACTCAGCATCATCGATCGTTTGGCACTGCGAAACTGGCTGACGCAATTCCAACCGAATCCCGATGCAATCTCGGGTGAAGTACGTATCCTCGATGTTCGCATCGACTCGACTGGCAAACTCGCCGTCGTCGACCTGATGGGTTATTCCGATGACGATCAAGTCGAATCGTTGCAGTGGTTCTTAGTTTACGAAAACGGCAAGTGGAAATTTTATGACTGGCAGCGGCTCGAGTTTGGCCGGCGGCTATCGGATGAATATGCCTCGTACCTACATGGCGATCCGCCACTGGACGAAGGTTACGACAATGCGTTGGCTGAGTTAAGCGAAGCAGAAATCGCATGGTATGACGACGACCTCGAGCGAGCGAAGCAAATCATCCGGAAAGCGGAAATGATGCCGATGTTGCCGCAAGACCGTCCGGTGCTGCGATTACAAGCCGCGTACACGTGGATGCGGCTAGAGCAATACGATGAAGCCGTACGCGTATTAAAGTCCATTGAATCGCCCAACTCGATGTGGGGCGTGTGGCCATCGCTAGCGGTCTGCTATTACAACCTCGCCGAGTACGATCTTGCGCTGCAAGCAGTCAACCAGGCTCAGAAACAATCGCCAAATCATCCCAACGGATTCTGGATCGGATCGTTGATCTATGACGAACTGGATCAAAACGAAAAAGCATCGGTTGCGGCAATCCAGGCACTTCGCGTCTGTCCCTTGGATTCGGTCATCTTCTACAACGCGATCGCCCAGGCACGCCCGCAGGACGTTGCCAAAATCATCGATATCATTGCCGAGCACGACGAACAATACCAATGGACACAGCTGCTATCGCAAACGTTTCGCAAGTCCTCTGAATTGCCCCAGGCGATCGTCGACGAACTCAAAGGTCGATCCGATGTACCATCAGGGTTACTGGAAATTGCCTTGGGCAATTTGGCCTGGAGTCACGATCAACTCGACGCCGCCGCTGCCCATTTCTTAGCAGGCAAAAAGAACGCGGAATCCGATTACCTCAAGACGATTGCGACTGAAAATCATCTCGATGTCCGTTTGGAAAACGATGACTTCGATCAACTGTTTGCCGAATCACCTCCCGATGATGACTTGTTGCGCAGCCTAGTCCTGCGAGCTTACGATGATTCGCTGTACTGCGATCTTGATAAATTGCTCTCGGCGTTAAAGTCGGACAGCCCACTTAGCCATAACGGTTGGCACACCGCGCTATCCGCGTGGGCGAACTACACCAACGGTGACTACGAACAAGCAGTGACGTCGTTCGACGCTTTCCTGGCTTGGCGGAACTCGGTCGACTCCCAGCCAACAAACGAATCGCAAAACACCGAGCCGTGGGAAGCGACAGACGAGTTGGACGAGGCGACAGAAGACGAACTCGACGACGACAGCTGGCTTGACGATGTCACGGCGGACTATCTCGTCGACTCGCTGCTGGAACTCAATCGTCCTCTCGAGATCCTCCAGCGATGGCCCGACGATGCCGCCAAACACAATCGTGTGGGCAGCTTTCTGCTACTGCGTACCAATTCGGCACTGGTCGATCGCTTCCTTGAATCCACCGCCACAACCCACTCGGATTCGGTTCGCCTCCAGCGACTGCGTATCCAGGCCGCCGAGGCGACGGCGAACAAAGAAGCCGAACAATCCATGACCTATCATCGCCAAGCGATTGATTTGGGGTCCTCGGTATACGAGGCCGACGAAAGCTATTTCGTTAACGAACTAATCCGCCAATTTGCGAGTGATCTGGTCTACGCCCATGCGGTTCCAGCCGACACCACGCTTGACGATCTCGATTTCGAGGACACGATCGATCTGGATGTTTTGACAAGTGCCGCCATTCGTGAGTCCATCCGGATCGCGGACGACAACGAACTCGCCGCTTGGCTGCAACGTGCGGAACAATTGCCGCAACATTCGGACAATCTCGATCCCGGCTTGCAATCCGAAATCGGTGATTACTACCTCAGCATCAACCGATTGCAGGATGCGATTGACGCCTACCAAAGGAGCGTCGAACACTCGGGTGATGATTCGTGGAGCCTTCCGCAACGGATCGAGGATGCCGTCGCTGCGATGGTTCGTGCTGGGCAGGTCGACGAAGCCAAACAGTGGATTGCGGCAAACCCAATTCCCGATAGTGAGGTGGCTGATCAAGCCGTCGTTGACATCGCCAACGGCGATTTTGCGTCACTACAAAGCCACCTTGATGCAGCCGTAAAATCGAGTGCAACCGGATGGCTGCAGCGTCGATCCAGCACCATTGGATTGAACCGTGATGTAGATTCGCCCGAACTAGCCGATTTGATCCGGCAATATCCGCTTCGAATTCCCTATATCCTGGTCGATTCTGCAGGCGAACTCTTGCGTGAACGCGATGCGTCATTCGAGCCGCAACCATTAGCCGATGCGTTGGAATCCGTCTTGGGTGAATCCTTTACCTTCGAATCCGTCAAACACGAAAATCGTCGCGATAAGAATGCTGACACCCAAGCGTGGCTATTTCAGTCAACTGCAGGTCAACGGATCCTAATCAGCTGGCGTGAACGCCAATACCAAACTGACAATTTGCCCGGTGGGCTTGGCGATTCCTTGAGCACGCCGGTGATGGCAACCAAAATCGCCATCTTGGACGAGCAAGCGAACTCGTTATTGCGATTGTTTTCGATTGCATCCGAACTCGCTGGCCAAGACGCCAAGGCGTTCCGTTGGTCCGGTGGCGACGAAATCTGGTCAGGGCCTAAGTTACAACAACAATTAGCGTGGACCGATCGAGTTCCGGTGCAACACGCGGTAAAAGCCCCACCGTTGCGGGAAGCCCCGTCCACGGATGACGACGAACATTCGGAATACGAGTTCATTGGCATCGATGAATGGGAGCAGCACCTTAAAGACGCTGGAGGAACCTTCACAGCGACGCTGGATCTGTACGCGAACGGAGTTCGCGAATCGATTCCATGCACCATCAATCAAATCGACGCCGACGAATACGACATCTACATCTCGGTCGCTCGTGACAGCGTACTAGTACCATTCATCAAAACGGGGTTCACATACACCTGTGGCCCAAGCAACCTGTCGTTGCCCAAGACCAAGCCCAAATAAGCGTCCCCTACCGTGGTCCGGGCGTAGCAAAACTCGTCAAGAGTTTCGAAACCACGATCAGGCCCCCATTGTCGGCCAGCTTTCCAAGCTGGAACCGCCACCGTCCAAACGCACCATGATCGACGCACGCAATTCTCTCGCTCCGACACTCTAATCACTGCGCAACGCAATCGGCTTGGAAAGCCGAGCGACAATGATGCCCGTAGCGAAACTTGTCAAAAGTTTCGGCACCCCCCATTGTCGGCCAGCTTTCCAAGCTGGAGCCGTCACCGCCCAAACGCCCCATGATCGATGCTCGCGGTACTCTCGCTCCGACACTCTAATCACGGCGCAACGCAATCGGCTTGGAAAGCCGAGCGACAATGCACCGCGTAGCGAAACTTGTGGAAAGTTTTGGCACCCACCATCGTCGGCCAGCTTTCCAAGCTGGAATCGCTACCGTCCAAACGCCCCATGATCGATGCTCGCGGTACTCTCGCTCCGACACTCTAATCACGGCGCAACGCAACCGGCTTGGAAAGCCGAGCGACAATGCACCGCGTAGCGAAACTTGTCAAAAGTTTCGGCACCCACCATTGTCGGCCAGCTTTCCAAGCTGGAACCGCCACCGCCCAAACGCACTATGATCGACGCACGCGATACTCTCGCTCCGACACTCTAATCACGGCGCAACGCAATCGGCTTGGATAGCCGAGCGACAATGTTCCCCGTAGCGAAACTTGTCAAAAGTTTCGGCACCCACCATCGTCGGCCAGCTTTCCAAGCTGGAACCGCCACCGCCCAAACGCCCCATGATCGACGCACGCGACTCTCTCGCTCCGACACTCTAATCACGGCGCAACGCAATCGGCTTGGAAAGCCGAGCGACAATGTTCCCCGTAGCGAAACTTGTCAAAAGTTTCGGCACCCACCATCCCGGCCAGCTTTCCAAGTTGGAACCGCCACCGCCCAAACGCCCCATGATCGACGCACGCGATATCCTCGTTCCGATACTCTAATCACACCGCACGCAACCGGCTTGGAAAGCCGAGCGACTATGTTCCCCGTAGCGAAACTTGTCAAAAGTTTCGGCACCCACCATTGTCGGCCAGCTTTCCAAGTTGGAACCGCCACCGCCCAAACGCACCATGATCGATGCCCGCAATTCTCCCGCGCCGACAATCCAACCACACCGCACGCACTCGGCTTGGAAAGCCGAGTGACAATGTTCCCCGTAGCGAAACTTGTCAAAAGTTTCGGCACCCACCATTGTCGGCCAGCTTTCCAAGCTGGAGCCGTCACCGCCCAAACGCCCCATGATCGATGCACGCGATTCTCTCGCTCCGACAATCCAACCACACCGCACGCAATCGGCTTGGAAAGCCGAGCGACATTGTTCCCCGTAGCGAAACTTGTCAAAAGTTTCGGCACCCCCCATTGTCGACCAGCTTTCCAAGCTGGAACCGCCACCGCCCAAACGCCCCATGATCGACGCACGCGATTCTCTCGCGTTAACAATCCAACCACACCGCACGCAATCGGCTTGGAAAGCCGAGCGACAATGTTCCCCGTAGCGAAACTTGTCATAAGTTTCGGCACCCACCATTGTCGGCCAGCTTTCCAAGCTGGAACCGCCACCGCCCATACGCCCCATGATCGATGCACGCGATACTCTCGCTCCGACACTCTCCCCATCGCTCACGCCAAAGGCTTATTGATTTACTGAGCCGAGACGCGTCAGCGGCCGGGTCCCAGGCACCACCCGCTGCCTTACGGCTCACCGATACGATTTGCATTTGGACAAAATCAACAAGCCGTCAAGAGTTTCAGCTCATTCGTCGCATCAACTTCTTGTAACACAACAACAGCGATCGCCTTCCTGATGCAGCGCACCACCGGAAAAAGCAAAAGGTTAAAAGATGGAAGGTTAGAAAATAGCAACGACGCCAGCGTTGGAAATGAAACGGGAATCGCCATGGCACTCTCATTTTTCTGTCGCGCCCATTTTTCTGTCTACCCATTGTTCGAGCAACGACCGAACCAAATTCGCCGTCGCTCTAGCACTGAGTAACAATCCGGTGCTCTGGACAACGTATCGTTCCTACGTGGCCACAATTGGCAAAGCAGGTCAGCCGCGACAGCGGCGGCAGCACTTAGCCCCATGCGTAAGCATGGGGTTTCGGAATCGACAACACCGCCTTGCCGCGGGAGCGGCGGCAGCGATCGACTCATTGCCTAAAGGACGAAGCAAATTGACGCCCCCTGAGCTCAATAAAACGACGTCCGCTGACGACAAAATCAGGCAAAAAAATGGGTGACAAAAAGATGAAGCCCGAACAACCGGCTTTTCGCTTCACGTTATTCCCGATCGATCTCCACCATCAATCTCTCGGCCCATCACCCGCCGAGCACTCCTCACTCCTCACTCCTCACTCCTCACTCCTCACTCCTCACTCCTCACTCCTCACTCCTCACTCCTCACTCCTCACTCCTCACTCCTCACTCCTCACTCCTCACTCCTCACTCCTCACTCC